>JAEZRL010000087.1 GCA_023440945.1 Bacteroidota bacterium | reverse complement strand
CCAGGTCCTTCAATTTCAGCAATAGTAAAAGTTGTTTTTGATTTTATAACAACACTTGGACTAACCTTCCAGCCTTGTCCTAAACCTCTGGCTGCATTTTCACCTGTGCCTGTTGTTGCTTTGCCGCCTTCGCCTTTTGCACCCGTAAAATTTTCCGGGCTTATAGAACGTGTTTTTGCATCTGATAACCGGTATAAATTACCCAGGTTTACATCAATGCCATTGAATTTTTGCGAGAAGCAAATAACCGAGATAAACAGCATAGATACGATAAGGCAAACGAAGTGTTTCATAAGCAAGTTTTTTATTGTTATTAAAGACTGATGCAACCTTGCATTTAAATCTTATAAGAAGATTATTATGCAAGAAGGTTTTTTGAATGAGATAATAAAATAGTTTTAAAGATAAAAGCAAGCTAAGAAACAGCAAAAGCATTTTTTTATAGTTGACGGTTGACGGTCAACAGTAGTCGGTAGACGGTTAACTGTTGCAAGCTTTTATTACCTTAGTGCCATGAGCAAAAAACTTTTTTTACTTGATGCGATGGCGCTTATTTACCGTGCTTATTATGCATTGATCCGTAATCCGCGTTTAACATCCAAGGGCAAAAACACCAACGCACAATTTGGTTTTACCAATACTTTATACGACTTGATGAACCGCGAAAAGCCAACACACATGGCGGTTTGCTTCGATACATTTGCACCTACTGAAAGGCACACTGATTTTACAGAATACAAAGCAAACAGGCAGGAAACACCGGAAGATTTAGTCGCATCCCTGGACGATATTAAACGCATCATTCGTGGCTTTAATATTCCTGTTGTAGAAGTAGATGGTTATGAAGCAGACGATGTTATCGGCACACTCGCCTGGCAAGCTGCAGATGTGGGTTATGATGTGTACATGGTTACGCCGGATAAAGATTATGGTCAATTGCTGATTCATGATTGCGTTTTTATTTACAAGCCGGGTTACCAGGGTGGTGATTTTGAGATTTTAGATAAGCAAAAAATCCGCGATAAATGGTGTATTGATAACGTTACACAAGTGATTGATATGCTTGGATTGATGGGTGATGCAGTGGATAATATTCCGGGTATAAAAGGTGTTGGTGAAAAAACAGCCTGCAAACTTTTAAAAGAATTTGGAACGCTTGAAAACATTCTCGATAATGCAGATAATATAAAAGGCTCTTTAGGAGAAAAGATACGTAATGGCAAGGAAGATGCGATCATGAGCAAGAAACTCGCAACCATTATTACAAACGTGCCTGTTCAGTTTCACGAGGAAGATTTTCGATTAAAGGAATGGAACAATAATGAGTTGATCGAAGTGTTCACTGAACTCGAGTTTAAGTCCATGGGAAAAAGAATTTTAGGCGAACAGTTCAACGCCTTTCAATCTGCACCAACAGGTGTGCAAACAGATTTGTTTGGGCAGGTTGTTGTCGAAAAGAAAACAATTTTGGTTGAAACGAAAGTTCCCTCTTCACAAAGAGAGGTGGCAGATGGTGAGACGGAAGTCGTTGGCCTTCAAGCTGATAAAAACATCACTAATACTCCACATGAATACATTGTTATTGATAGCGATGAGAAGATTACCGCATTGGTAAAAGAATTATCATCCCAAACAGAAATATCTTTCGATACAGAAACTACCGGAACAGATCCCAACGCAGTGGAATTGGTAGGTATCAGTTTTTCTTATGAACAAGCAAAAGGTTATTACGTTCCTTGTCCTCCTGATGTTAATAAGACAAAAGAAATTCTTGATCGATTCAAAGAATTATTTAATTCAACAAATATTACCTGGGTAGGACAAAACATCAAGTACGATATGATTGTGATGAAATGGTATGGTGTTGAATTAAAAGGAAACATTTTCGATACCATGCTAGCGCATTATTTGATTGAACCGGATGGAAGACGCAACATGGATCTGCTGAGTGCACAATATCTTCAATATGAGCCGATCCCAATTGAAGATTTAATCGGCAAAAAAGGAAAGAACCAGGGAACAATGCGGGATGTAGAGATAGAAAAAATAAAAGAATATGCGGTAGAAGATGCGGATATCACTTTACAATTAAAACACGTTTTTACTCCTTTATTAAAACAAAAAGAAGTTGAAAAAGTTTTTAATGAAGTGGAAAATCCTTTGGTAGAAGTCCTCACAGAAATGGAGTTCGAAGGCGTTAAAGTTGATGTAGATTTTTTGAAGGATTATTCACTTCAGTTAGATATGGAAGCCAAAGCTGCAGAGCAACGAGTGTTTGACTGCTGTGGTTTAACTTTCAATCTTGGATCACCAAAACAATTAGGAGAAGTATTATTCGATCATTTAAAACTCGATCCCAAAGCAAAAAAAACAAAGAGCGGACAATATGCAACAGGTGAAGATGTATTAGCAAAACTCGCAAATCAACATGGTGTTGCAAATGATATCCTGATCTTTCGTGAATTAACCAAACTCAAATCAACTTATGTTGATGCATTGCCCGCAATGATCAATAAAAAAACAGGCAGAGTGCATACCTGTTATTCACAAGCCGTTGCTGTTACAGGAAGATTAAGCAGTACTAATCCAAATCTTCAAAACATCCCGATAAGAACAGACAAAGGCAAAGAAATTCGTAAAGCTTTTGTTCCAAGAGATAATGATCGTCTTTTAATAAGCGCTGATTATTCGCAGATAGAATTACGCATTGTTGCTGCGATTAGTGGCGATATAAATATGTGCGATGCTTTCAAACAAAACAAAGACATACACACCGCAACAGCCGCAAAAGTGTATAATGTAGCGGAAGATGCTGTAACCAAAGAAATGCGTTACAAAGCAAAGAGTGTGAACTTTGGGATTATTTATGGCCAGGGTGCATTTGGTCTTGCTGATAATCTCGGCATCAGTCGCACCGAAGCCAAGGAGATAATTGATAACTATAAGAAAGAATTTTCAGGCATCAGCCGGTACATGGATAACATGATAAATTTTGCAAAAGAGCATGGTTATGTTCAAACATTAATGGGGCGAAAACGTTGGCTTCGTGATATTAATTCTTCCAACTTTACGGTTCGTGGATTTGCAGAACGAAACGCCATCAATTCGCCTATCCAGGGAACTGCAGCAGATATGATAAAAATGGCGATGATAAAAATTCATCATGAAATGAAAAAAGAAAAATTGAAAAGCAAAATGATCTTGCAGGTTCATGATGAACTGGTATTTGATGTTGTAAAAGAGGAAGTGGAAATATTAAAGCCGCTTATTTTAGAGAACATGAAATCGGCTTTGCCTTTACCCAATGATGTTCCCGTTGAAGCAGAAGTGGGCGTTGGTGAAAACTGGCTGGTGGCGCATTAATGCCCCTTCGCTCCTGGAGTGGAACTTTTAGTCTGTTGTCTTTATAAATTTGTTTTTTTTATAATTTCTATTTCGAATTAAAATTTTATTTTTCTATCTGTTTGAATTTATAACTTCTTTTACTACATCGCTCTTATAAAGTCCCTTAAGGGGTTTAGGGCAATATATTAATTATGAAAGCATCCCAAGCATGGACAGAAAAGGATAATTGTTTATATCGCAATTTTACCTTCAACAATTTTTCTGAAGCATTTGCCTTTATGACACGTGTAGCGTTTGAAGCAGAAAAAATGAATCACCATCCTGCATGGAAAAATGTTTATAATAAGGTAGAAATTTGGTTGAACACCCACGATGCAGGTGATGTTGTAACAAAGAAAGATCATAAGCTAGCAAATGCTATTGATGCCATTGTTAAATAGGAGTACAATTTTTTGTACCGGCAGCGGTATAAATAGCATCTTCGTTGTGTCACTCACTTGAACGTCTTGTTCTTTTATGAGCAATGTAACATCTTAATATTTTTATAGTATCTTCTTCAGCAGCAGTTATAAGTAAAGCCAAACTGACTTAATGCAAGGTGCATTTCTTTTTCCCGCCATTTTGCTATGATACTTGTATCTTGCTGCCCTTTGGCATCTTAATTGGCCTTTATACAGTTCGCTGAATTCTTAATTATATCACACATTCTTTTGTGACAAGTTGACCCATAGATTGAATATGAATATTGATAAATTCTATTTTAAGCCGGAAGACGATACTGATTTTTTACCCATCATTCCTATCAATGAAAATGATACCGAGCAGGATAAAAACTTAACGATCCCGGATATACTTCCTTTATTGCCGTTGCGAAACACAGTGCTTTTTCCAGGTGTCGTTTTACCCATCACCGTGGGCAGAGATAAAAGCATAAAAGCAGTGAACGATGCTTATAAAGCAGATAAACTAGTAGGTGTTTTGGCTCAGAAAGATTCATCTGTTGAAGAACCTGTTTTAAAAGATTTATGCCTGATTGGAACGGTAGCTAAAATAGTTAAGCTGATAAAAATGCCTGATGGCGGCACAACTGTTATCATTCAAGGTAAGAAACGTTTTGAACTCGTTGGTTTGATTGAAGAAGAACCTTATTTTAAAGCACAAACAAATATTCTTCCCGAAGATATTCTTCCTGTTGAAGAAGATTTCAACGCCTATACAAGCACGATAAAAGACCTTGCAGCGCAGATCATCCAGCTTTCACCAAATCTCCCAACAGAAGCTTCGATAATTCTTCGCAACATAGAAAATCCCTCTTTTCTTATCAATTTCGTAAGCAGCAATCTTAACAGCGATCTTATCGAAAAACAACATTTGCTGGAGATTGATGATGTGAAAAGAAGAGCAGAACGTTTGATAGAATTATTACAACGTGAGCTGCAGTTTGCGGAACTTAAAAATAAAGTAACCACTAAAACGCGTACAGAAATTGATAAGCAGCAACGCGAATATTTTTTGCAGCAGCAACTGAAAAGTATCAAGGAAGAATTGGGCGGCGAGAGCAACGATCGCGAAGTGGCAGAAATGAAGAAAAAAGCCGAAACAAAAAAATGGCCTGAAGCTGCCAGGAATATGTTTAAAACGGGTATAGAAAAACTGGAACGCATGCACCCCAGCACACCTGATTATTCTGTTGTGTATAATCACCTTGACCTGATGCTAGATCTTCCCTGGGAAGATTATACAAAAGACGTTTATGATTTGAAAAAAACCAAGAAGGTTTTGGATGATGATCATTACGGCATGAAAAAAATAAAAGAACGCATTCTCGAATATCTTGCTGTATTGAAACTGAAGGGTGATATGAAAAGCCCGATTTTATGTTTTGTTGGTCCTCCGGGCATTGGTAAAACATCTTTAGGTAAAAGTATTGCACATGCCATCGGCAGGAAATATGTTCGGGTAAGTTTAGGTGGTTTGCATGATGAAAGCGAGATACGCGGCCATCGTAAAACGTATATTGGCGCTATGCCCGGAAGAATCTTGAAAAACATTCGTAAGGTAAAATCGTCTAATCCGGTTATGATATTGGATGAGATAGATAAGATTGGAAATGATTTTCGTGGTGACCCTTCTTCTGCTTTACTCGAAGTGCTCGATCCGGAGCAAAACAATTCTTTCTACGATAATTATCTCGAGCTTGAATATGATCTGAGTAAGGTGCTATTCATTGCTACAGCTAATAATATTCAGAACATTCAACCTGCATTAAGAGATAGGTTGGAGATAATAGATCTAAGCGGTTATGCGATAGAAGAAAAAGTGGAAATAGCCAAACGGCATTTGCTTCCAAAACAAAAAGAAGCGCATGGACTGGAGAAAGTTACGCTTAAACTTTCTGATAAAGTTTTGGAGAAGATTATTGAAAGTTATACACGCGAAAGCGGTGTTCGTGAGTTAGACAGGCAGCTTGCAAAGATCATGCGTTACGAAGCAAAAGAGTATGCTTTAAAAGGCAAACTGAAACCCGTTGTAACTATTCAGGATGTTGAAAAGATTTTAGGTACGCCACGTTACAGCAACGAGATATATAAAATAGCTAACATGCCTGGTGTTGCGGTTGGTCTTGCATGGACGTATGTTGGAGGTGATATTTTATTTATCGAAACCATTTTAAGTGATGGCAAAGGCGAATTAAAACTTACAGGCAATCTTGGTAATGTAATGAAAGAAAGCGCTTCCACTGCATTAAGCTATTTACAGGCAAATGCAAAGAAGTATAACATTTCAAATGAACTGTTTGCAAAGAAAAACGTTCACGTGCATGTGCCTGAAGGCGCTGTCCCAAAAGATGGTCCAAGTGCAGGTATTACCATGCTCACTTCTCTTGCATCTGCCTTTACAGGAAGACGTGTAAAACCTTACCTTGCAATGACAGGAGAAATTACTTTACGTGGACAAGTTTTACCTGTTGGCGGCATTAAAGAAAAAGTATTAGCAGCCAAACGTGCAGGACTAAGAGAACTCATCCTTTGCTGGCAGAATGAAAAAGATGTAAATGAAATTGACAGCAGTTTTATTGAAGGCGTTAAGTTTCATTATGTAAAAACCATGCAGCAGGTATTGGATATAGCCTTGGTTTAAGAAGTGATGTTATAGTAAGACTTCTCGTTTAACTTATTTTAATGCGAGCATCAAGCTTCTTGTAATTAAGTTGCTTTACTTTGCTCAACAAGACGCTTTATATGGAAGCATTAAGAGAAGAGTGGCTGATATTGATTTCAACACCTGTTTACTTTATCATAATCGGTCTTGAAATACTGCTTACACATCTGCAGCACAGAAAAGCTTATACACTTAAAGACACTGCTCATAATCTTTACCTGATGCTTGTTAATTCAGGCATTGATCTTGCTTTTCGTGTTGTTTACCTCACTATTCTTCAATACTTTTTCATTCGCTCCGTCTATACATGGAACAATTCAATTTTATACTGGCTGGTACTTTTATTAGCAGAAGATTTTTTGTACTACTGGCTTCATCGCTTTGATCATACAATACGCTTATTTTGGGCAGTGCATGTGACACATCACAGCTCGCAGAAATTAAATTTCACGGTTGGCTTCCGTTCTTCTGTTTTTCAGCCTTTGTATCGTTTTATTTATTTCATTCCGTTAGCATGGTTTGGTTTCAAACCAATTGATATCGTTTTTATGTATTCTGCAACGCAGATCTGGGGCATTTTTGTTCATACAGAACTTATCAGTAAAATGGGATGGTTGGAACATATTTTTGTAACACCTTCGCATCATCGGGTTCATCATGCATCAAATGCAAAATATCTTGATAAGAACATGGGAATGTTCCTTATTATCTGGGATAAAATATTTGGAACATTTCAGCCTGAACTATCATCTTCCCATTATCAACCCATTAAATATGGTTTAACAAAGAACATTGATAAGCCAACGCCTTTGAATCTCATCTTTCATGAGTGGCAACAAATACTAAAAGATGTTGGCACAAAAGGTTTAAACATCAAACAAAAGCTTAATTATATTTTCGGTCCTCCAGGCTGGAGCCACGATGGAAGCCGTTTAACATCTGAACAAATGCGCAAACAGGAAGAATGCGACAACATTTCCCTACGTATCATAAACACTTCTGCGGATAAAGAACGAAGCGAAACACTTACTTATTAATATCTATCTATAAACAAATATTGTTTGTTTAATTTGCCATGCAAGGTTAAAATATTTTTTTATAGTAATGCAGACAGGTACAAAAACAAAGCAGAAGGCGGCGATAAAAGAATCACAACGGATTATTCCGGCAAAAGAACATATTTATCTTGATGGGCCAAAAAGCCGCAGCTACGAGTTTGTATTTCTTTTTAAAACAATGTGGCAGTTTTTTAAAGCCATTCGCAAACTACATTTTGTTGGGCCATGCATAACTGTGTTTGGTTCTGCAAGATTTAAAGAAGATCATCGTTATTATGCCGCGGCACGTGAGTTTGGCAAACGTATTGCACAGCTTGGTTTTACCACTATTACAGGTGGCGGCCCCGGAATTATGGAAGCCGCGAATCGCGGAGCATTTGAAAACAATGGTAGGTCGGTCGGGTGCAATATTGTGTTACCACATGAGCAAAAAGAAAATCCTTATGTACAGCAAACGTTAACTTTCGACTATTTTTTTGTACGCAAAACCATTCTCATCAAATATTCTTATGCCTTCATTATTTTACCGGGAGGCTTTGGCACAATGGATGAATTCTTTGAAACGCTTACTCTTGTACAAACAAAAACCATAACAGAATTTCCTATTGTGTTGTTTGGAAAAGAATACTATAAAGAGTTAATGGATCTTATAAAAGCGATGGCTGAGCAAGGAACTATTTCACCTGCTGATATGAACCTTGTTTTGCTTACGGATGACGTGGATGAAGCAATGGAGCATATCAAAACTTACATCACTACAAACTATACTATTAAACCCTGGAAACCGAAATGGTGGTTATTAGAAAAACGATAACTATTATGTTACCAGCTTCACTACTGTTATGATGCTTTTGTTGTGTCACTCACTTCAACATCCGCCAATTCTATTCGGCAGGAGAAACAACTTAAAAAAAGATTAAACAAACAGGTCATAAAGCATTTATAACGAGCACTTTTATATGGTTTTTTAAGCAGGTTTAAGTATGTGCTTTCCTACCTTTACAATGAGAGACTTATCCAATAATCCTTTAAAAAATCTTTCATGGCACAACATCACTACCTTCACCA
>JAEZRL010000079.1 GCA_023440945.1 Bacteroidota bacterium | reverse complement strand
GGAAATTTTAAATTCGCCAGCTTCATTCCAAAACGAATGTCCGGATTATCGTTTCCATAATTCCACATCGCATCTTCCCAACTCATCATTTCTACTTTCTCTGTATAATCAACGTCTTTCACATCTTTGAAAATTCTTTTTATCAAACCTTCAAACATGTTGAGAATATCTTCCTGCTCTACAAAAGCCATCTCGCAGTCTATCTGTGTAAATTCTGGTTGTCGGTCGGCACGTAGGTCTTCATCTCTAAAACATTTCACGATTTGGTAATAACGATCATAACCGCTAACCATTAATAGTTGTTTAAATGTTTGCGGGCTCTGCGGCAAAGCATAAAACTGTCCCGGATTCATTCTTGACGGCACTACAAAATCTCTTGCGCCTTCGGGTGTGGATTTTATTAGGAAAGGCGTTTCAATATCCATAAAGCCGTTCTCATGCAAATAATTCCTTGCACTTCTGTTTACGGAATAACGCAATTCGAGATTTTTTTTAACTGCATTGCGACGAAGATCAAGATAACGGTATTTCATCCGCAGATCATCACCACCATCGGTATCGTCTTGTATCGTAAAAGGTGGAACGGCCGATTTGTTCAATATTTTATACGATTGAACATTTATTTCAATATCGCCTGTTGCCAGATTTTTATTCTTGTTGCTGCGTTCACTCACCGTTCCGGTTACCTGCAAAACATATTCACGGCCTAAAGGATTTGCATCGAGTTGCGCATTCAGTTCTTCGCCAAATAATAATTGCGTAATGCCATAACGGTCACGCAGATCAACAAAAGTGATAGCGCCAAATTTGCGAACCGTTTGCACCCAGCCTGCAAGCGTTACTTCTTTGTTTATGTCGCTTAATCTTAATTCACCGCAAGTATGTGTACGAAACATAATTAGTACCCCCATCCCCGAAGGGGAGTTTATATTTTTATTATTGCTTGTTTTTTATTTAACCATCTTTTGTACTACTATCATCGCCTGTTGTGTCACTCACTTCTACGTTCTGTTCAATACTGAACAAAGCGTTGAAGAGTGCGACGCAACGGAAGTTTAATAGTAATTCTTCAGCCCGTTACATAAAAATATTTCAACGGGCAGCAAAGATAAGTGATGGAGAGAGAGAAGAAAGAATATTTGAACGTGGTTTTATAGAGGTGTTATTGATTCTTTCTACCTTCGATAAAAACAGTTGCTGTTATTTTGCAGCATGAATTTACTGGAAAGAGACAGGCAATACATCTGGCATCCGTTCACGCCGCAAAAAAATATGCCTTCACCCATTGCCATTACAAAAGGAAAAGGCAGTTTATTGTTTGATGAAAACAATAAAAGTTACATTGATGTTATCAGCAGTTGGTGGGTAAACTTGCATGGTCATGCACATCCATACATTGCAGAAAAATTATATCAGCAGGCATTACAATTGGAACAGGTGATCTTTGCAGGATTTACACATCAGCCTGCGGTTGATCTTGCAGAACAGTTAATAGCATTGCATAAGCATCATTTCTCTAAAATATTTTTCAGCGATAATGGCTCCACATCAACGGAAGTTGCATTGAAGATGGCGATTCAGTATTGGTGGAATAAATCAACTGTTAATAACAATCATTCAAAAACAGATCGTCATAAGATTTTAGCTTTTAAAAACAGTTATCATGGTGATACTTTCGGCGCAATGAGTGTGAGTGAAAGAAGTGTTTTTACACTTGCTTTCCAGGACCTTTTTTTTGAAGTTGCTTTTATTGATACACCTGATGAAGAAAATATTGAAGAGCTTAAAACATTTGTTGAAAAAGAATCTTCTGCGATCACCGCTTTTATTTACGAGCCTTTGGTACAAGGCGCCGGTGGTATGAAAATGTATGAAGCTTACTGGATGAATGAATTACTTACAACGGTTAAAGAAGCTGGAATTATTTGCATTGCGGATGAAGTAATGACAGGTTTTGGAAGAACAGGAAAAATGTTTGCAAGCGAATACATCACAGTTAAACCGGATATTCTTTGCATGAGCAAAGGACTTACCGGCGGAACGATGGCATTGGGTGCAACAGCATGCACAGAAAAGATTTATGAAGCGTATATAACGGATGATAAACTGAAAACTTTTTTTCATGGACATTCTTTTACGGCTAATCCGCTTGCTTGTACTGCAGCAATCGCAAGTATGGAGTTGTTGAAAAAAGAAGAATGTTTAAAGCAGATTGAACATATTTCTGAAAGAAATGAAGCATTTAAATTCTCAATCTCGAGTCATATAAAAGGTATAAAAAATATTCGCTCTATTGGAACTATTCTTGCTTTTGAAATAGATAAAGGTGCGGATGAATATTTAAACAATGTCAGTTCTATAATCACCGAACAATGTCTTTCAAAAGGAGTTTACCTGCGTCCTCTCGGAAACACCGTTTATATTATGCCGCCCTATTGCATCACAGATAATCAACTTGATAGAGTTTATAATGTGATAGAAGAAGTTATTAATGACAACAAAAATTAAAAATTGGAAATTAGAAAACTTTGATGATAACTTTTGAACGCCAATAACACAACTGTACAGAATTACGAAGAGAAAAAAATCTAAAAAGGAGATGATACAATTTGGTAGCTAAAATCCGAATTCCAAATTCATAACCTTGAGATATATCAGTTATCTTTAAAACCAAACCAAACTACATGAAGAAATTGCTTTTCGTATTGTTTTGCTTTGTTATTATCAATACCACTTTCGCACAAACTTCAAATGCATGGATAAGAATTAATCAGTTGGGTTACCCGCCAAAAGGGATAAAAGTAGCGGTGTTTGGTTCCAAATTAGATACAGAAATAAAAAGCTTCACTTTAGTGGATGCAAACACAAAAAAAGTTGTGTTTAGAAATGATGCAGGAGAAAACTTTGGCAAGTATGGACCTTTTACCAATTCTTATCGTCTTGATTTTTCCGGGTTCAATAAAAGAGGAAGATATTATATCATTGCAGAAAATATTCAATCACCTGTTTTTGCTATTGATGAATCCGTTTACGATGGTGCTGCAGATTTTTGTTTGCGTTATATGCGCCAGCAAAGAAGCGGGTTCAATCCTTTCTTAAAAGATTCCTGTCATACACACGATGGTTATACACTTTATGCACCGGTTCCAGACAGTACGCATATTGATGTTGTTGGCGGCTGGCATGATGCAAGCGATTATCTTCAATACAGCACTACATCGGCCAATGCAGCTTACCATTTGCTCGCTGCTTACCGCGATTTTAAAAATGTTTTTAAAGATGAAAAGCAAGCAAATGGTTTGGATGGAAGAAATGGTATAGCAGATGTTTTGGATGAAGCAAAATGGGGACTTGAATGGCTTTCGAAAATGCATCCGAAAGAAGACTGGATATTTAATCAGTTGGGTGACGACAGGGATCATCGTGGTATGCGCATTCCTAAAGAAGACACCAATTTTTATGGAAGAGGATTAGAACGTCCCGTGTATTTCGCAAACGGTAAACCACAGGTAAGAGGAAAATTTATGAATAATACAACCGGCGTTGCTTCTATTGCCGGAAAGTTTGCAAGTGCATTTTCATTAGGCAGCGAAGTATTTTTTCCTATCAATAAAACGTATGCAGATTCACTGAACGCAAGAGCCATTTCTTCTTTGCAAATCGGCATTAATAAACCAGGTGTTAGCCAGACTGCATCTGTGCTTTCACCTTATATTTATGCGGAAGACAATTGGGTGGATGATATGGAATTGGCAGAGGCTGCAATGGCTTCAAACAAATATTTTCCCCGTGAAGAAAAATATGCATCACTTACCAACGCATTTAATTATGCAAAGCAGGAACCTGTTACTCCCTGGCTTGGTGCAGATACAGCAAAACATTATCAATGGTATCCGTTCATCAATGTCGGTCATTACGAACTTGCGAAAGGTTTAAAGGATAAGAAAAGAGATACCATCATCGCGTTTTATAAAGAAGGCATAGATAAAGTTTGGCAGAAAGCAAAAGGAAATGCTTTTTATAGAAGCATTCCTTTTATTTGGTGCAGTAATAATCTCACTGTAAGTTTTGCCATTCAATGTTATTGGTACAGGCAACTTACAAGCGATAAAACTTACCAACCTTTAGAACAGGCGTGCTTCGACTGGATATTTGGTTGTAATCCCTGGGGAACAAGCATGGTTTATGGTTTACCGGGGTGGGGCGATACACCTGTTGATCCCCATTCTGCTTTCACGCATCTTAAAAATTATCCTATTGACGGAGGTTTGGTTGATGGCCCTGTTTATACCTCTATTTACAGCAATCTTATCGGAATACAATTGTATAATGATGATGAATACGCAGAATTTCAGAGTGATCTCGCAGTTTATCATGATGATTATGGTGACTACAGTACCAACGAACCCACAATGGATGGGACTGCATCATTAATTTATTTGCTTGCCGCAAAAGAGCACGAAAGCCATCAGCATAAAAAATAATTATCAGAAGATTATTCCCATTTCATTCAACTTATAAAACATGTCTCAATCCGTTTCACGCAGAAAAGTATTACAGTTATTAACCGGAACATTTGCTGCAATAGAATTATCGCCTTTTGCAGGCAAAGCCATGAAGCATATGCCAAAAGCAAATCCTTCTTTTACCTATTGTTTAAACATGGCTACCATACGTGGGCATAAATTAGGATTTATAAAAGAATTGCAGGTTGCTGCACAGGCCGGATTTCGTTCGGTAGAGATATGGATTGATTCTTTGCAGGATTATATAACCAAAGGTGGCTCATTGAAAGATGCAAGATTATTGATGAATGATCTTGGCGTTACCGTGGAAAATTGTATTGGCTTTGCAGAATGGATAATAGATGATGAAGCAAAAAGGAAGAAAGGTGTTGAGCAAATGAAAATAGAGATGGATATGCTTGCACAGATCGGTTGCAAAAGAACAGCAGCGCCGCCCATGGGTGCAACAGAATCGCCTCGTCTTGATTTAGATACAATTGCAGAAAGATATAGAGCAGTTTTAGATATCGGCGATAAAACAGGTGTGGTTCCACAACTTGAAATGTGGGGCTTCTCCAAAAACCTGAGCCGTGTAAGCGAAGTGATGTATGTAGCATTGGAAAGCGGGAGATCATCCGCAAAAGTTTTACTCGATATTTTTCATTTGTACAAAGGTGGCTCATCTTTACAAACACTTTCTCTGGTTAGTCCCAACGCTATTGATATTCTTCATGTAAATGATTACCCCGCTGATCTGCCTGCTCCTAAAATAACGGATGCTGACAGGATTTTTATCGGCGACGGTGTTGCACCTGTGAAACAAATTTTAAAAACATTTACCAGCCAGCAAAAGCCATTAATTATTTCTACAGAAGTATTCAATAAAAAATATTATGCTGAAGATGCATTAACCGTTGCGAAAACAGCACTTTCAAAAATGAAAGCAGTAACAGAAGATATTTAGAGAAAACCTTAAAACCACCTCTGATTTTTTTCATTTTAATAACCTTTGGCATAATATTAGACTTCTTTCATAAAAACAAATAAAAAGGAGAGACAATGAAAAAAGGTGATGTAGGTCCGTTGGTTCTTTTGATCATTAGCTTAGGACTTTTGTTTTTAGGCGTTATTTTAAAAAGTATCGTAATTATTGCAGGCGTAACCGGGCTGGTTGTTTCGTGGTTCTTATGCATTGATACATTGATCGTAAATCAAAAAATGACCTTGGTAAAAAAAGCTGTATTTGCATTGGCTGTTATTGGTTTGCCAATCGCTATTACAGTATTGATAGGTGGATAAGTACTATTCTCATTAATATGCAAATTATCCTTGCCCTGAAAGGCAGGGATTTTTTATTGCAGAGATCATTCAAACATATTTTTCAGATGCTGTTAAGTAAAATGCCACCGGTTTTATTGTTGCCATGAAAACTGAACGTACAAGAGAGTGACACAACCAGCGATGCCATGAAACGCCGGAGCTCGTAACATAAATAAATGCGGTTTGATTGAGACAAAAATTAGATAACTGATATCGTAATAAAAACTTTTGCTTGCTACCAAAAATAAAATAATCCACATAGCTTCTAACTATTCATGCTTAATTTTAATCTTCTTTTGGATAAAAAAAATTTCAGATGAATACACAATCTTATACAGTGCTAAATAATGGAAACAAAATGCCATTATTGGGCTTAGGTGTTTACAAAATGCATGGTCATGAAGCTGAAGAAGCAGTTACAACTGCGCTGGAAATTGGTTATCGTTTAGTTGACACGGCAGCATCGTATGGCAATGAAAAAGAGATTGGTAATGCTATACGCAGCAGTACCATACCAAGAGATGAAATTTTTGTTACAACAAAAGTGAATAATCCGGACCAGGGATATGATAATACGTTAATAGCTTTTGATGAAAGCATGAAGAAACTGGACATTGAATATATTGATCTGTATCTTGTTCACTGGCCGATAAAAGGAAAAAGAAAAGAAACATGGCAGGCACTCGAAAAATTGTACAACAATAATCAGGTAAAAGCAATTGGCGTTGCCAATTATTTAGTTCCTTTCTTAAAAGAACTTGAAACATATTCTACAATTACTCCTGTAGTGAATCAAGTGGAGTTTAGTCCATATTTATTTTTGAAAGATCTAATGGATTATTGCAAAGAACAAAACATACAACTGCAATCTTATTCACCATTAACCAGAGGAAAAAAATTCAGAGACCCGGCTTTGGTAAACATTGCCGATAAGCACGATAAAACACCGGCACAGATACTGTTAAAATGGAATTTGCAGCACGGCGTATCAACCATTCCAAAATCATCCAATCATAAAAGATTACAGGAAAATTTTGATGTGTTTGATTTTACATTAGACGAAGAAGATATGAGTGTACTGGATAATCTGAATGAAAATTTCCGCGTTGTAGATGACCCGATAACAATGCTTTAAAAAGAAATGTTGTTTAGGTTGATCTAACTTGCATTATCCCAACATTATCTTATTTATAAAACAACAACCTATGAATTTTGAGCAAGGTTTTCTTCAAGATGTTATCAAGCGTTTCAATAACTACAAACAATTAGGTGATAAAACTTTTGAGCAATTGAAAGAAGAAGATTTCTTTTTTCTGCCTTCACCTGATAGCAACAGTATCGCTATTATCATCCAGCACATGTACGGCAATATGCTCAGCAGGTGGACAAATTTTTTAACAGAAGATGGTGAGAAAGACTGGCGTAAAAGAGATGCAGAATTTGAGCCGGCGGATGCTACAAAAGATGATCTTTTTTCTTTCTGGAACGAAGGATGGAAATGCTTATTGCAAACACTGCAAAGTTTAAAAGAAGATGATCTGATGAAAACAATTCACATTCGTTCTGAGCCTTTATTTGCTTATGATGCAATACTTCGTCAACTTGCACATTACGCTTATCATGTAGGACAAATAATTACGATTGCAAGAATGATAAAAGATAAAGACTGGAAGTCGTTAAGCATTCCAAAAGGAAGTAGTCAACAATACAACGAAAAAATGCAAAAGCATTAAGTTCAACTTTTATAGGTTATCAAGCAAATTGTGGTTCAGGTAAATGCTTTAAATTAACCCCTGCCAAATGTTCTTGTATTAATTGTCTTTGCTCGGCACACTTTGCTTTTGCATATTCCTGCATCGCTATTAAAATAGCTTCATCCACTTTCGCTTCCTCAGCATATTTATTTAAGAAAGTTGAAGCTGAAATAACTTCATTCGTTGTTTCCTGCAACTCAAACGCTGCTTCAGTTATGGCTTCAAATGCATCTATTGCTATACGCATATTTTCAATACAATCTTCCAATGTACGTCCGAAAGAATTGATAGAACGTTCATTCATGTTACACACACCATGAAAATTTCCTTCGCTGTCTTTTCTATATATCAATTTAATTTTTTCCATAAAATTATTTTTGACCTTATTCTTTGCTTCAATTTCTTTATTACACATGTACAAGAATAAGAGTTAGCACAAAAGTCGTTATAACACATTAGTGTTATAAATCAATTTGCTGTTTCAAATGAATCGCAAAAGGTTGATATTATGGGGTAAAAGAATGTAATACAGCTTCTTGTGGAATGTTATTCTATAATCTCTAATCAATTTATAATCTTTGTTTGTCACTTTTCTATAAGGTTTTATTTAGAAAAATTTACCGCTTTGCAAAAACTGTTTAACATTTTCTAACTTAACTTTTAGATTTACAGTAAGAATAATTTTATCCTGACTGTTATGGGAAAACAACGATTAGAAGCGTTCAGCGATGGTGTGCTTGCCATTATTATAACAATAATGGTATTAGAGTTGAAAGTTCCGGAGAGTAGCGACCCTGCTGCACTGAAGCCACTTATTCCTGTTTTTTTAAGCTATGTTTTGAGTTTTTTATACATCGGCATCTACTGGAACAATCATCATCACATGCTGCATTCTGTACAACATGTGAACGGAAAAGTTTTATGGGCAAACATGCATCTTCTTTTTTGGCTCTCTCTCGTACCATTTGCAACTGCCTGGATGGGCGAAAATCATTTTGAAACCTGGCCTATTGCTTTGTATGGGATTATGTTGCTCGGTGCAGCATGTGCATATTATATTTTAGCACATTCACTGATCCAGCTTCATGGGAAAAACTCTGAACTTGCCATTGCTTTTGGAAGAGATGAGAAAGGAAAAATTTCCGCAGTGATCTATTTCTTTGCAATTATCCTTTCTTTTTTTTATTCACCTGTAAGCCTCGCTTTATATGCTGTCGTTGCTTTAATTTGGATCATTCCCGACACCAGAATTGAAAAGAAAATCGCTGAGCAAAATAACAACTTCAATTAAATTATTTTACCGGCTTTTGTTCTTAACTCAATACTGATGGGTGGCTCACCTATGCGTTTTGCTGCTGAGCTTTTTATCTCTGAATTTAAAGAATAACTTATGCTCGTCGTTTATCCGCTACAACCAGTACGATGCCAGCTATTACTGCAACAGCGCCGGCATAAACAGGCCAGCCGATACTATGGCTTTCTTCCTTGTTTACTTCTACCGGGCCAAGATCAACAACCTTTTCTTTGGTTTTGAAATTAACAGTTCGGATAATAAACATAAGAATACCAATAACAATAAGGATGATACCAAAAGTTTTCATAATACAAAGATTTTATTCTCAAATAGTTAATAGATTTTAGTGGAATAAATACTGTGCCAGCTTTGCAATATTAACTTTTACGTTAATCTAATAAGTAATTGCTATTACAAGAAAATTGGATGAAGAGTTGAATAAATCAACCTTTTGCTTTGCAGTGTTTATAAAGCATTTATTTAAAATGCATTTCGTTTAAGCACAATACCAATGCTATTAACATAGCGGCTTAAATTTTTTTAATTAAATTTGCAGCTTCTATGAATAGCACCACAATCGTTGCAGCAGGCGGATTGGTTAGAAATAATACAGATGATTTATTGATGATATACCGAAGAGGAAAATGGGATTTGCCAAAAGGCAAACTCGATGAAGGCGAAGCAACAGAAGCCTGTGCAGTACGAGAAGTAAAAGAAGAAACAGGATTGAAGGAAATAATATTAGGCAAACTTATAGGAATAACACATCACCGGTACTTTGATAAATGGATAATGAATGATGTTATAAAAGAAACACATTGGTTTGAAATGAAAGTAAAAGATAGCCCGGTTTTTATACCACAAAAAGAAGAAGATATCCTTGAAATACGTTGGGTAAATAAAAAAGATTTACCAGAATATCTGCAGGAAACATACCCCAATATTGTTGAGATAGTGCAAAAGGCAATCAATCAATGATCTGGTGATTTGAAGAATCACTAAGTTAAGTGTGAAATGTCAGAAGTGAAAGGTGAAAAGTTTCACGTCTGTCTGTTCACTTGTCACTAAAAGATATAACAAAAACAGAACGAACAAGCGCAATGTGTTTTTATTCCTGTTTAACGGCAGGATTAGGAATTAAATTTGTGAAGTAAAACGATGCATTGGCTTGCAATAAGAAAAGGAAAAAATGGGTAAAACAATAATAATATCTAACAGGCTGCCGGTAAAAATTGCAAAATCTCATGGCAAATTCACGCTCAAACAAAGCGCCGGAGGACTTGCCACAGGACTTAGTTCTATTTTAGGAAGCAAACAACATATCTGGCTTGGTTGGCCGGGGATGGAAGTTTCTGAATTGAACGAACAGCAACAAGTAACAACAGAATTACAAAAAAAAAGTTTGTTGCCTGTTTATCTTTCGCAGGAAGAAATAAAATTGTTTTATGAAGGTTTTTCAAACGAAGTACTGTGGCCGATTTTTCACTATATGTCAACTTATGCACGTTATGAAAATTCCTATTGGAATGCTTATGTGCAGGTGAATAAAAAATTTTGCGAAGCTGCTTCACAAATAATCAAAGATGGTGATACGGTTTGGGTTCACGATTATCAACTGTTGTTACTTCCATCCTTATTAAGACAAAGATTTCCGAATGTAGCCATTGGTTTTTTTCTGCATATACCATTTCCTTCCTTTGAATTATTCAGGCTTTTACCCTGGCGTACAGAACTGCTTGAAGGCATGCTTGGGGCTGATCTTTTAGGGTTTCATACTTATGATGATGCAAGGCATTTTATAACATCTGTAAGCCGTTTAATTCAACTGCAGGTTTCATCAAACGTACTTTTATATGATAACAGATCTATCGAAGTAGATTCATTTCCAATGGGAATTGATAATGAACGATTCGAAGCGATGATAGATGAACCTGAAGTTCAGCAGGCGGTTAAAGAGTTGCAGGAGAATTTTAAAAACACACGTATTATTCTTTCGATAGACAGGCTTGATTATAGCAAAGGCATTCTGCAAAGGTTGCAGGCATTCGAATGTTTTTTACGAGATCATAAAGAATATAAAGAACAGGTTTCGTTGTACATGATTGTTGTTCCTTCAAGGGATACAGTTCTTCAGTATAAAGAATTAAGAGATGAAATAGATAAACTTGTTGGAAACATCAATGCTCGTTACAGAACAAATAACTGGAACCCTATTCACTATTTTTATCGTTCTTTTCCCATGCAGCAATTGTCTGCATTATACCAGTTTGCAGATGTGTGTCTGGTTACCCCAATGCGTGATGGAATGAATCTTGTTTGTAAAGAATACATTGCCAGCAGGAAGAACAATGATGGTGTTTTGATATTGAGTGAAATGGCAGGTGCATCAAAAGAATTAATTGATGCCATTATTGTAAATCCGAATAATGTGGATCAAATGAGTGAGGCCATTTATGCAGCGCTGCATATGCCTAAAGATGAGCAGGAGCGTAGAATGCAGCCAATGAAGGAATTGGTAAGTAAGTATAATGTAAAACAATGGGTGAAAGTTTTTATGGAAAGATTACAGCAGGTTAAACAAATGCAGGAAACATTGCAAACAAGGTATGTAAACAAACGCATTCAGCAGGAAGTAAAAAGTAAATATAACAAAGCGCATAAGCGGTTGTTATTGCTTGATTATGATGGAACACTTGTTGGTTTTACAAATAATATCAACATGGCTAAACCTGATAAAGAGTTGTATTCCATTTTGGAAGAATTATCGAAGGATGATAAGAATGATATTGTTATTATTAGCGGAAGACAACACACACATCTTGAGCAATGGTTTGGTAATCTAAAAATAAATCTTATTGGCGAACATGGTGTGTGGTATAAAAAAGCGAAAGGAGAGTGGGAAAAAATAAAAGGACTTACTTCGGGATGGAAAGATGAAATGCGTCCTTTGCTTGAATCATTTACTGAACGCACACCTGGTTCATTTATAGAAGAAAAAACATATTCGCTTGCCTGGCATTATCGAAAAACAGAAGTGGAGTTGGGTGAAATAAGAGCAAGCGAATTGATGAATAACCTGCGTTATATAATTTCTGATTATGGCCTGAATTTACTACCCGGCAATAAAGTGATCGAGATAAAAAATGTGGAAGTTAATAAAGGTAAAACGGCTTCGTATTATGCGCATTCAAAAGAATATGATTTCATTTTTGCCATAGGTGATGATATAACTGATGAGGATATGTTCAAAGCGTTGAAAGATGAAGATGCAATTACCATTAAAGTGAATGGCGACCTTTCGGCGGCGAAATATTATCTGAATAATTATGTTGAAGTGCGCAATTTCCTTAAAGAATTACCGGAAAAAACAGGCATTATAAGAATGTTCGAAAGAATGAAGCAATTTTTACCTTCTCCTTTTGTAAAGAGGTAAAAAGCTAAGGGTAGAAGGCCTAGGGTGCAGGTGAAAGGCGTAAAGGTTTAACAAACGCAATTTTCTTATCACTCATTCCCACTCACCTTGTATTTCAATTACCATACATACGTTGCCACTGCCCCCGCATCTAAAGATGTTTTTACTTTCTTGCCATTATCATTAATAGTGAAGTTTTGTATTGCTTCACTACTATTATGTACAATAAGAACAGTTTTGCCCTGAGGAGTTTTATAAGCAACATTAGGTAGATGTTCAGGCATATTGGAAGCAATGCGAACAGAACCTGGACGTACAAATTTAGAAGCATGTGCAACAATGTAATAAGCCGGATTTCTTGTAACATTATTCCCATCAATCGTTATCGCACCCAAACATTCTGTGCAGCCTCCGGGTGTGTGAATTTGTAATTCGGGATCCGAAGCAAGATTCCATTCAAGCACTGTTTTACACCAGTTTCGCGGTGCTCCAATAATTAATGTTGTTGTATGCCAGTCGAGGTCTTTTGCAAAATTTCCCGGTGCGCCAATCCATTGTTCCGTAAAATATAAGTTCTTATCGGGATAAGCATTGTGCACCTGTGTTAAAGCATCAATGCTTCCTCCATATAAATGAAATGCTGCACCATCAACATATTTGCTTGCTTCTGCATCTTTATAAATTTCTAATGGATAATCAGGACGATCAGCATTATGATCATACACAATTATTTTTGTTTGAATGTTCGCTGCCTTAAAAGCCGGGCCAAGACTTTGTTTGATGAATGCTGCCTGTTCATTTGCCGGCATAAACATGCTTGGATTATTACCCGGATGTAAAGGTTCGTTCTGAATAGTTATGGCATCAATATGAATACCTTCTTTACGCATTCCTTCTATGTACTTCACAAAATATTTTGCATAAGCATCATAATATTCCGGTTTTAAACTTCCGCCTTTTGAACTGTCATTTGTCTTCATCCACATTGGCGGCGACCAGGGTGAGCCGAGTATTTTTATTTGAGGATTGATGGATAAAATTTCTTTCAAAACAGGGATTAAATTAGGACGATCGGGAGCTAATGAAAACTTTTCCATATTAACATCTGTTTCTCCAGGTGGCAGATCATCATAACTGAAAACCTGCGAATCAAGATCAGATGCGCCGATGCTAACACGCAAATAACTGATGCCGATATTTTTTCCATCTGTACCAAATAATTCTTTTAAAAGCTGCATACGTTTATCTGTATTCATTTTATGGATAAGACAAGCGCTACCCCCTGTTAAGCAGAAACCAAAACCATCCATTGTTTGATATGTCTGGTCTTGATCAATCCGTATCTCGTTATTTTGAGAAGTTGCATTGCTAAAAGAAAGATCAGACTGCTGTTCAAATAAAGCCGATTTATCGGCGTTTGTTAACCATACCGCAACGCGTTGTTCAGTCGTTTTATTTGTAGCAGTGCTCATTTTACGATTACAGCCAAACGCAATGAACAACAATATCAATAAGCAAAAAGATAATAAGAAGTTTTTCTTTTTCATAGGCAACAAATAAAACACAAAGATGCAAAGCTTTAGTGATAATAAAATGAGAGTTAAGATAGAATTAATCTTCTTTCTTCAAATAGTTCTGAATATAAAATCTATAAAGTTGCAGAAGAATTATTATAGCAAAGCAAACTATCGAAGTAATCATAAAGACGTTTGCTGAACTGTTGTTCTCAGACAGGCGTAAAATGAAAAATGTAAGGAGAGATACAATGCCCAATAGCCTGAGGATGGCGATCATTTGTTTCATGATTACAAATTTTTAGGACAGGAGGGAAGAATATTTGATTAGTGATTACTGTGCTTGTTAAAGATACAAATCTCCTGCAACTCACTGTTATCCGATTTTTTCAATTAGTATTTTGCTGATTATTTCCGCTTTATCATATACCATAAAATGTCCGCCATTTTTTATTTTAATATCTGCTTTTACCCGGTTACAGGGAAAGATTTTGTCTTTCGTTCCATGTATATGAAAAAGGTTATGTGGCCTCTGTGTGTTTGTCCAGTTCAGTATTTCATTAATTGACCATTTTAAAAAAACGGGAGAAGTATCTGTTATAATTTGCCGAAGCAATAGCTTTTCTTCTTTTGTTTTTGTTCCAAAAAGCCAATAGGTAAAAGGGTAAATCTTATTAATAAAAGTGCAGGCACGATCTTGTTTAATTTAAACCACCGGGAAATTTTCATAATAAAAGGAAGTTCATATTTTGTAGAAACACTTGATATTATGATCGTTGTTTTTGGTTGTAATTTTTTTGCTAACTCTGTTGCAACCATTCCTCCGAAAGAAAGTCCGATAACAGCAAAACTTTCACTTGTATCTATTAGTGCAGAAATTTTAGTACAATAAGAAGAAAATGTTTCATTTTCTGATAAAGCAGGCCATGCAAGATGTTTTATTTTCCAGTTTTTGGGGAGATGCAATTTTTGAAAAGCCCTTTTATCTGCTCCAAGTCCGCTTAGGAAATATACTATCACTTTAAAGTTTTAGAATAAGGTAAGTATAAGTTAAATAAGATTTCAATAATGCTTAAAGCCAATTTCTCGTGTTGAATATTTATACAATGTTGAATGCGGGAAAAGCTGCATAAAGAACAAAACGTTGAAGTGAGTGACACAACGAAGCTGCCACATGCAATGTGTTGACCTCATAAAAAGCCTTCAGATTGTTTTGAACTTTTCTATTTTTTCTTTTGTGCAAATATTCCTTTTACCACATTTCCTGCTTTTTTAAGTACACCGCTTCGGCTTGCAATAGTATCGAATAAAGCGGTATCTGTATGCGGAATGTCTTGTATAAGACCGTTCTCCAGTTGACTGGGATAAAGCATGATAAAACTATTATCCACAAAATATTTGATAAGATAATAAGGCAATTTATCAAACTGTGAAAGATAAGATGCATGACCTTTACGTGATGTAACAATCACAAACAAGTCGTTCGGTTTTACAATCTTACTGAAAATGAGAAAATCCTCCCAATTAAAAAATTCATTGTAAACAATTTTCAACGGACTCACAGAATTGTTTGCCTGCCGAAGATAATTGATGGTGGCCGGTGTTGCATAAAAAAGACTTTGCAAACCGCCTTCCTTTGCAACTATTATCAGCTTTTCAAACCAATGTATAAAACCTGGCTCCATCTCCGCTTTTGGCGGTACCACTACAACCATTCTTTTTAAAGTATTCAATGGTTGCACTGGTTTATAAATAAATATTGTTTCGTGCAGCCGGCGCAAAACACGTTCGGATATAGTGCCGAGAAAATTATTCTCTGCAGCATTATGATGTAAGCCGATAACAAGGTCGGAGATATTGTTCTCTTTAATCGTATAAACAATGCCGTTGCTTATGCTAACATCGTGACGTGGTAGTGGCGTAATAATATTATCGCTGGCAATAGCATGTTTAACTGCTTTATCCAACATTTTTTTTCCGGCT
>JAEZRL010000061.1 GCA_023440945.1 Bacteroidota bacterium | reverse complement strand
CCGCGATCCGCCTTTTCCTAACTTCAATTTTCCTTTCAAAGATTCTATTGGCGAAAAAGCAGAAAGGAAAAAGGCAGGATAACTTCCAGCTAGAAATCCAACCACTATTATTACGCCGATAAGAAATAAATAAACGGGTAAAGTATTAAATGAAACAGTGAGTGTATAACCCAGCAACTGGTTATAGAAAGGCATTAATAACTTTAGCAAACCAACAGAAAGCAAACATGAAATAACAGTTAATAAAATTGACTCACCAATAAATTGCCTTACAAGATTATTACGCAAAGCACCCATCACTTTTCGCAAGCCAACTTCTTTTGACCGTTCCACTGCTCGAATGGTGGAAAGATTCATAAAGTTGATGCAGGCTATAAGCAGTATAAGTATAGCGATGGAAAGAAAAATATAAACAACGGTTTTATCGCCATGTTTTATCGGGTCGAAATCACCACCTGCGCTGAAATAGATATCTTTCATAGGCAATAGAGAAAGATTGAAGCGGGCACCCAAACGCTCCATATCTTTTCCCATATACTTATCCATAAACTGCGGAAAACGGTTTTCAAGCTGCGCTTTATTTACATGCTCATCAAGTAATACATAAGTGAAATTGTTGTTGTTGATCCAAACATTAAACCAGGGCTCGTTGAAAAAATTTGAGATTGGAATAACAAGATCAAAATTTAAATGCGAATTGGAAGGAACATCTTTGGCTATGCCTGTAACTTTTAGCTGATAATGCTTATCCATTTCAACAACTTTTCCCATTGCATTATCAACACTTCCAAAATATTTTTTTGCTGTTGTTTCTGTAAGTACAACGCTTGAAGGATCTTTTAAAACAGTTGATGGGTTTCCTTTCAAAAGCGGGAAAGAAAACATGCTGAAGAAATCAGAATCGGCAATGTAAACTTTCTTTTCATTGAATGAAGTATTACCAAATGAAATAAGATCATTTGATGACATGATACGTACCGCTTTTTTAACCTCATTTGGAAAATCATTCAATAAGGCAGGTGCGTAAGGTCCGGAAAGCCAGGGAGCTGGCTGTTTGCCCGCATCATAACCACGCATAACACGGTAAATGTTTTTGCCTTTCGTATGAAAATTATCAAAGCTGAATTCATTCATGATGAAAAGGAAGATCATCATGCAAACGGTTATACCAATGGTTAAACCTGTAATATTGATAAAAGAAAAAATTTTGTTCTTCATCAAATTACGCCATGCTACCTTCAGGTAATTGCGAAACATATTTTGGAGTTATTAGTGTGTTAAGTTGAGCTGTCGACAGTCAACGGTTGACCGTTCTAATCCCACATAATATTTATCCTTCCGCTGCCAGCTTTGACTTCAACCGGAATGCCGCCACCATTTACTTTTCCATAAACCTGATCGTCGTCTGTTTTACCATTAAAATTATTGAGTGTTCCGGTGCTTATTTTTCTTGCATTAAGATCAAGATCTAAGCCTTTATTTTGTGGAAGATGAAGGTCAATATCACCGCCCGAATTGCTGATGCGAACATAATCTCCAAGCTTTTCTATTTGTACATCAATGTTGCCGCCACTTGTAGAAGTTTCAAGACTACAGGATAAATTTTTCATCCTTACGCTTCCTCCTGAAGTATGAGCTGATAATTCTCCTGAAATATCATTTGCATTAACAGTACCACCACTGGTGTTGGCTTTGATCTTACCCTGCAATGCAGCTAACTTTAATGAACCACCAGAAGTACTCAAACGGATATTACCATTACAATTAGAAGCTTCGATGCTGCCCCCGCTTGTGCTTAGATCAATATCGTCTTTTGAATTGGTAATATTTACGCTTCCCCCGGAAGTTTTACCATCCACTTTACCGCTAACATTGTCAACATTCAAACTTCCGCCGCTTGTTCTGAATTCCTGATTGCCGCTAAGATTGGCAAGCCTTATACTGCCACCACTGGTAGAAAGATCGGTCGCTACATTTTTAGGAACATAAATTTTGAAGGAGATGCTCAAACCTCTTTTCCAGTCATTAAATCTTGCTTTATTTTTTGCGACTGCGGTAAGCGTATTGTTATTGGTTGTGATATCAATCGTATAATTCTCGAGACGTTTTTTTATTTCGTCTGAAGAAAGATCGCCGTTGCCGTTATTGCCGCGAATATATACTTCGATCTTTGCCTGCGACGGATCAACACCTGTTACAGCGATGCTACCACCGGAAGTTTCAACATGCACCTGCTGAACATTTACAGATGAAAGCGATTTAGTTAAATAAGGTGTTTGACTGTTTTGTGCTTTAAGGATGAAAGCAGTTGCTGTGATGGTGATAAGTAATAAGAACTTTTTCATTTTGAAGATTTTATGTGGAATCAAGACGTTTCAACACTTGTTTTTGTTACTCCGTTTATACTTTTGTAGAACCGTTTAGCCTCGTTCTTAGATCTTTTTTCTAAAGAAAGAAGGTTTAGGTTCACTCCACTTAAATCCCGTTCATGCAGTTATTCACTTCTCAAACTCTTCACGGGATTCGCAATCGCAGCTTTTATAGCCTGGAAGCTAATTGTAACCAGTGCTATAAATAATGCAATAAAACCTGCCACTGCAAACACCCACCATTCAAAGGAAACACGATAAGCAAATTCCTGTAACCATTTGTTCATCGCCCACCATGCAACAGGAAAAGCGACAAGCAATGCCAGTGCAACCGGTTTCAAAAAATTAACTGATAAAAGTGTTACTATATTTTTTGCAGATGCACCCAAAACCTTACGAATGCCGATTTCTTTAGTACGTTGCTCCGCAGTAAACATCGCTAAGCCAAAAAGCCCGAGGCATGAAATAACAATGGCTAAAAAAGCAAATAAGTTTGACAATAAGCTTACCACTTGTTCACTTCTATATAACTTTTCATATTCAAGATCAGAAAATTGATAGGTTAAAGGAAACTTTGGATTAAGTTGTTTATAAATTTTCTGCAATGATGCAATTGCCTGTTTTGTTTGTCCCGCTTTTATACGAACAAGTATAGTTCCCCAACCCCAGTTTTCATCAAGCCTTATTATTAATGGTTCAATCGTTTGGTGAAGTGAATTAAAATGAAAATCTTTTATTACACCAATCACCTTTCCTTCGCGGTTTCCCCAACTTATTACTTGCCCTACAGGATCTGTAAAACCTATTTTCTTTACTGCTGTTTCATTCAAAATAAAACTTGTCGAATCATTAAATGCAGGAGAAAAATCACGGCCAGCCAACAACTGTAATTTCATGGTTTTCATAAAATCATACCCAACTACTCCATCTGTAAAAGATACATTTGAATTTGGATCTTTTGCCGGCCAGGAAATGCTATTGGTATGATGTTCAATAATGGTAGGGGAATTTCTCATTTTTGAAACCTGAAGGACAGATGAGTTCCGCATCACCTCCTGTTTAAATATACCATACTTGTTTATTAGTTCACCTTCAATAGGGATATATAAAAGATTCTCGCGGTTGTAACCAAGATTTTTACTCTGCACATATTGCATTTGCCTAAAAATGATAATCGTGCTGATAATTAGTACCACAGAAAGTGCAAACTGAAACACGACGAGTCCCTTACGAAGAGAAATGGTTGAGCCGCTGAATTTCAAACTTCCTTTTAATACAAGGATCGGTTTGAACGATGAAATAAAGAATGCTGGATAGCTGCCTGCTATCAGCCCGGTGATGATAAGAAGTGCAATTAACATCAACCAGAAGTCAACCTGTTGTACTGGTAAAACAAGTTGCTTGCCGGTAAGTTCGTTGAACATTGGAAGAAGTAGTGTTACCAGAAGAAGCGAGATAATGATGGATAACAGCGTAATAAGTATTGCTTCTCCTATAAATTGTTTTATCAGCGAGAAACGCAAGGCCCCAACTACTTTTCTTACGCCTACTTCTTTGGCACGACCGGCAGACCTTGCGGTAGTAAGATTCATAAAATTAATGCAAGCAATAAGAAGGATAAAAACAGAGATAATACTAAACAAGCGAACGTATTCTATACGACCACCATCAATATAACCATTTGTGAAGTTTGAATATAAATACCTGTCACCAAAAGGTTGCAAAGCCAGTTCGGTTAAGAGGCCTTTTTGCTTTTCCTGGTACCGGTAAATAAAATCTTTTATTTTAGCTTCCACCTTTATAGGGTCAGCATCATTACGTAGCCGGATAAAAGTTTGTGGTGAAGTATTGCCCCAATTATGCACCCATTTGTTTTGCTGAACAAAATCAGTCCAGCTTCTCAAAAAATCAAATTGCAGGGATGAGTTGTGGGGAATATTTTCAAACACTGCCGTTACCAGCAAGCTTTCTTTATTTTCAAATTCGATAGTCTTACCAATAGCTTTTTCCGGACTGCCAAAAAATAAAGTAGCCATGTTACGGGAAATAGCAATAGAAGAAGGATCGCTTATCGCAGTTGTAGCTTTTCCTTGCAATAAAGAAAAACTGAACATTTTAAAAAAATCTTCACCGGCAAACATGCCGCTCATTTTATTAATCTTATCGCCCACCTCAAAAGTGTTCTGCGTTCCTGGTGCTGAAGCATATTCGAATGCACTCGCATACTGTATTTCAGGAATCACCCTTTTTAGTTCTTCAGCCAGCAAGCCTTGTGTTGTATAGCTCGCTTCAGCTTTTCCATCAAAAAAGTTTCGCTCATAAACCTGGAACAAACGATCACCATTTTTATGAAATGCATCAACACTTCGTTCATCCTGTATCCAAAGAAAAATAAGCAGGCTGCAAGCAAGTCCACCGGCAAGACCAATGATATTGATAACAGAAAAAACTTTGTTTCGCGTTATATTCCGCCAGGCGGTTTTGAAATAATTTTTAAACATTGTGAACCAGAACTTTATTGTTTAAAAGATTTTGTTGATGCCTGTTACTCACTCCTCAAACTCTTTACAGGATTGGATAGGGCTGCTTTTATTGCCTGTATGCTTATTGTGGCAAATGCGATAATCAGTGCAATCACTGCAGCTACAATAAATATCCACCATTGAATACTTATTCTATAAGCAAAAGACTGCAACCAGTTATCCATTGCATACCAGGCTACAGGAAATGCAAGGATCGCTGAAAGTAAAACGAGTAATAGAAATTCCTTCGAGACAAGCTGTACAATCGTTGTTGTACTTGCGCCCAAAACTTTGCGGATACCGATTTCCTTTACTCTTTGTGTAATAGTAAAAGCAGACAAGCCGAACAAACCTAAACAAGCAATAAAAATGGCAATGCAGGAGAAAACAGTAAAAATGCCAGCCTGTTTTTGCTCAGAATCGTACAATTTATTATAACGTTCGTCAAGAAAATTATACTGGTAAGGTACTTCTGGTAAAAATTGTTTCCAGGTTCTTTCAAGATGAGAAAGAGCAGCAGGAATATTACCGGCGATTTTGACGGATATACGCCTGTAAGCACTATTTGTTTTTCCTGTAAAAAGAACAATTGGCAAAATACGCTGATGCAAGGATTCGAAGTTGAAATCGTTGAACACTCCTGCCAATATTCCATTTTGACCACCATATTGAAATGGCTTACCGATTGCTTCTTCCATAGAGGATAACCCTAATGCCTTTACTGCACTTTCATTAATAAGAAAAGAAGAAGTGTCTAATGAAAGATCGTTATAAAAATTTCTTCCCGCTAATATTTCAATGCCATAGGTGGAAAGAAAATCCGCATCAGCCTGCACATATTTTATATCTGCTTTTGTTGGTGCAAGGGAATTCCCAAGATTAATTTGTGAACCCATTGCATCGAGCAAGCGTCCGGTAGGAATACGGGATGACATAGAGATGGATTTGATACTTGGATTTGATAATAATTCAGTTTTGAAGGATTGATAATTATCGTTCAGTGCGGCATTGTACCCCATCGTTACGATATGCTCTTTATCAAATCCTAATGATTTATTTTGAATATAACTGAGTTGCTGAAAAACAATAACAGTGGAGATAATAAGAATGATGGAAATAGCAAACTGTACAATAACCAGCAATTTTCTGAAAGAAATATTAGAACCTCCTGCTTTAAAAACTCCTTTTAAAACTTTTACCGGCTCAAAAGAAGAAAGAAATAAAGCAGGATAAATACCCGCAATTATTCCAACAATAAAAGGAACAGCAATTACGGCAATAATAACCTTTGTGTTTAATAGATCAGCAATTGTTAGTTGTTGATCTGAAAGTTTATTGAGCCATGGCAAACCAATAACTGTCAGGGTGAGAGCAAGCAACATGGCAATGACTGTTATAAAAACAGATTCACAAAGAAACTGGGCGATCAATTCACCTTTACGTGCACCGGTTACTTTTCGGATGCCGATTTCTTTTGAGCGCAAAACGGAACGTGCAGTAGAAAGATTCATGTAATTGATACACGCGATCAATAAGATGAATAGGGCAATAGCAGAAAAAATATAAACACGTTTTATATCGCCATTAATTTCCGTCTCTGCATCTGTATGCGAACGAAGATGAATGTCTGTTAATTTTTTTAACGACAAAACGGAATAATCTGAGGGTTTGAACTTTCCATCATCATCTGCTGGAATGTGCCTGTTTTGAAAGGCAGGAAACTGTGCTTCAAGCTTTTTCGGATCGTAACCTTTTGGTAAAAGAAGATAAGTGAGAAAAGAATTATTACCCCAATTTGTTCTTAACTGCTCATCACCATAAATTGCTGTGTCTTTCAACGTAACAAAGGAAAGCATGAGCGATGGATGAAAATGCGCATTTGCAGGAAGCGCTTTATAAATGCCGGTTACTTTAAAATCAAATTGGTTATTTATCCTGATCACCTTATTCATAGGATCGTCATTGCCAAAGTATTTTTTTGCTGTTTCTTCAGTTAGCATTGCAGAATAAGGATCGCTTAAAGCATTGGCAGCATTGCCTCTCCATACATCAAAATCAAAAACCTTGAACAGGTTTTCATCAGCGAAATAAATATTTGGTTCATCAAAAATATTTTCTTTGTATTTAGCCGTTAAATTGGTTTGAAGCATGGTTGTCACCTGCTGTATATCTTTAAAATCATTCTTCAATAACGGGCCAAATGGAGGTGCAACAGTACCTAACTGCAGTGAAAGGTCTTTTGTATTTGGATTTAAAAAAGTTCGTTCAACACGATAAATATTATCTGCATTTTTATTGTACTTGTCATAGCTCAACTCATTCAAAACATACGCTGTAATAAGCAAACAACACGTTAATCCAACGGTTAGTCCGAACACGTTGATGAAAGAAACAACCTTATGTTTCATCAGGCTTCGCCACGCGGTTTTGAAATAATTTTTGAACATGAACCACGATTTATCTGATTAAATTAATTTGCTATTCACCACTAACCATCCCGCATTATTCAGTTCTTAAACTATTAACAGGATTTGCTATCGCTGCTCTTATTGATTGAAAACTCACCGTGCAAATTGTTATGGCGAATGCTGCTATTCCTGCCATTGCAAACACCCACCAATGTATGCTTACACGATGTGAATAATTTTGCAGCCAGCTATCCATTGCCCACCAGCAAAGCGGAACAGCAATTAAGAAAGCAATGAGTACTGGCTTTACAAATTCTTTGCTTACAAGCGTAAAAATGCTGCTTACTGATGCTCCCAAAACTTTGCGCACACCAATTTCTTTTACACGCTGACGAATGATGATGGAAGCAATACCAAACAAACCCATACAGGAAAGGATGATGGCAATAGCTGCAGCAATGGTAAACATATTGCCCATCAACTCTTCTTCTTTATATAAACGCTCAATATTTTCATTTGCATAAGAACCCTGAAACTCTACACCCGGTTCTATTTGGGCATATACTTTTTTAATCATATCCATTGTAGCAGCAGGATTAGCGGTGTTTACTTTCAGCCATGCATAGCTCATGCTTTTAGCCTGGCTTAAATAAATTACAACAGGTTTTTGTTTATCGCTAAGTGATTTAATTTGTATATCAGGTATTACACCTGCAATTTTTATAGGTGGTTGAGTGCTGTCGATATAATATGAAAAACCAGCAATGCTTTTTTCACCAAACTGCCTGGCATAACTCTCAGTGGCAATTACCTGTGTACTGGTATCGCCCGCATATTCTAATGAAAAATCATGACCTGAAAGGGGCTTGACGCCCAGGGTTTTTAAGAAGTCATATTCTCCATTTATCACCTGCCCGCAAATATTTTTATCGCCGTAAGTAAAACAGATTATGGATGTACTGGATGTATGATCTTCACCCATGCCAAGATTAACATCGCTGCCTGAAACAGAAAGCACAGATGATTGTGATGCAAGTCTTGTACGAAGTTGTGCAATAATATCTCTTCCTTTTTCATTATTTTTTATAGGAATGCTTATAACAGATTGTGTATTGTAACCCAGTGGCGCAGAACGTAAATAATCAAATTGTTGATAGATAATAACAGTACTGCACATGAGCACAATGGCAATTACAAATTGCGTAACAATAAGTGCATTGCGTAACATGCCAGGTTTTTTTACAGTGATTTTGCCTTTTAAAACTTCTACGGCTTTCAGCTTTGCCATTACCGAAGAAGGATAACCGGAAGCAATGAATGAGACCACTATAATTAATACTATTAATACAACAAGAAGAGCCGGTTTTTCTAACATATCAATGCTCATTTTAGCATCGAATGTTTGATTGAAACTTTTTATCAGCAATGCCACTATTCCAACGGCTATCAGCATCGAAACAAATACCATTATAAAACTTTCACCCCACACCTGAAGCCATATTTGTCGTTTGCCTGCGCCAAGACATTTGCGAATGCCAATTTCTTTTGTACGGGTAAATGATAACCCGATATTTAGATTTACAAAGTTGAACGAAGCAATTAAAACAATTACACTGCTGATCAGTATAAGCACATATAAAAAAGCTTTGCTTACACCACCGCCCAATTGCGGATTAAAATGTTCCTCGGTTAATGATAATAAATGCAGGCTGTTATAATCCCCGTTGTTATCTGGTTTATATCCATCTCTTTTTGATGCTGCAGGATCATCAGGTGTGTACTTTTTTACAAAGCTTCTCAGGCGGTTTTCAACCTGCTGCTGCGTTGTATTATTTGCAAGTTGAACATAAACAGCATGGTTACGGCTATCCCACGTGTTGCGCATTTCAACATAATGAGGATACAATTCTGTACGGGCAAGCACAGAAAATCTTATAGTAGAATTTTCAGGAAAATCTTTTACAACTGCAGTTACAATCAATTTGTACCAGTCGCCATCAAGCTTTACTTCAACAGGCTTGCCGATTGGATCTTCTTTTCCGAATAACTTCTTTGCACTGTTTTCTGTAAGTACTGCATTACTTATGCTGTTTAAGGGATTTGAAGCGTTTCCTTTTATTACCGGGAAAGTGAACATGCGCAAAAAATCCTCATCCACCATAGTAGTACCCATGTCGAGCGTTTTATCTTTGTAACGAACAAGTTTACCTGCATTAAGAATGCTTGTTGCTTTTTCGATACCAATATTTTCTGATTTTAACGCCGGAGTTAAAGGATACGGCATTGCTGTTCCTGTTTCTTCTCCATTTGGTCCAATAGCATAATTATATACTTTATACAGTTTGTTTTTATTTAATTGAAAATCGTCAAAAGTAAAATGACGATATAACATCAGTACAATAAAAATGCTGCATGAAAATGCTACAACCATACCAAGCACATTTATAAAAGTGTGCAGTTTGTTTTTACGCATATTTCTTACAGCAAGAAGAAGATAATTTTTAAACATTTCCCAAGATTTATATAATTTAATTGCTTTACTTATTCACTATTCGCCATTGCCCATTCATCTTGCCATTCATCATCTCATTCACTTCTCAAACTCTTCACCGGGTTTGCCCACGCCGCTTTTATTGATTGAAAGCTGATTGTTATTAAAGCAATCAGTATAGCTGAAAATCCTGCTGCTAAAAATATCCACCAGCTTATTTCAATCCTGTATTTATAATTTAGCAACCAGTTGCTCATTACCCACCATGCAACCGGAAATGCAACAATGCAGGATATAAAAACCAGTAGTAAAAAATCTTTTGATAATAATGTTGTGATGCTGGTAACACTTGCGCCCAGTACTTTTCTTACACCTATTTCTTTTATTCTGCGCTCTGCTGTGTAAGCTGCCAACCCAAATAAACCGAGGCAGGAAATAATAATGGCTAATGCGGCAAACACGCGGGATAATTTGCTGATCAGTACTTCATTCAAAAACATATTATTGAATTGGTCGTCCGTAAACTGATAAGTGAAAGGATAGGAAGGATTGTCTTTTTTAAAAACAGCCTGTATTTGGTTCATGGCAGTCTCAATATTTATATTAGGCTTAAAGCGCACAAAAAGTTCCGAGGTTCCTGACACCTGCGGGCAGACAAACATAACAGGATCAGGTTTGCCATACATATCACCATACAGATAATCATTTACAACACCGACCACATTGAATGTAGCACCACTAGTGTCTTTATCCCACCAGATCGTTTTTCCAACAGCGCTTCCCGAACCCATCAGTTTCTCAAAAGCCTGCGTGATGATAACGTTTGTTTTTTTCGAGGAAATACTATCTGTCCAAACAAAGTCGCGGCCACTAAGTAATTTCAAACCATAAGTACTCATAAAGCCCGGTGTTACATTACGATTGGATACCAGGATCTGGTCGTTAGCAGATTTGCCGTTCCAGGTAAGCCCGCCTGTATTATTTCCTCCATATAAAAGCGTATAATCAGACAACGCAAAATTTTCAATAACTCCTGTTTTCTGGAGATCGTGTTCTATTACATCGTAATTGTTATTGAACTCAGTGTTGGTATTTATTTCAAGCAAACTATTTTTATTAAAACCAAGATCCCGGTTTTTTATATGCTGAATCTGTTGGTAAATAACAATTGTGCTTGTTATAAGAATGATGGAAACGCTGAATTGCAATACCACTAATCCCTTGCGTATGAAGGATGCGCTGTTGCCTTTCGTTTTTAATCCTTTTAAAACGAACACAGGATTGAATGACGATAAATACAATGAGGGATAACTGCCAGCCACCAAACCGCAAACAAATGTGATTGCCAGTAATACAAACAGATGTAAAGGCTTTAACAGGTTGAGTGCAAGTTGTTTTTGAACAAGCATATTAAAAGCTGGCAATACAAGCGATATGATGATGACAGCTACTATTGCGGATAGTGCTGCCATGAACAAAGCTTCACCAATAAATTGTAAGACCAGCGGTCTTTTTCCAGCGCCTAATACTTTGCGCACACCTACTTCACGGGCCCTTTTTTCACTGCGTGCCGTTGCAAGGTTCATGAAGTTGATACAGGCAATTAATAAAATAATCCAGGCGATGATGGTAAACAAATGCATATAAGTAATTTGGCCACCGCCGGTTTGAACCCCATTTTCAAACTCACTGCGCAAGTGCCAGTCGTTCATGCTAAATAAAAAAGGTTCGGCATTTGCAGAAGGCTCTTTCTTTTTAATAAAATCTTTTAAAAGGCTATTAACAGAAGCTGAGGAAACTGTTGGTTTCAATTCAACATAAGTCGATAAGCAATTGTTGCCCCAGTAATGTGCCCAACCACTTTCATCATACCATATTTTAAAAGGTGCCACCCACTCAAACTGAACAGTGGAACTTTTTGGAATATCTTTTATAACGCCTGTTATCACATAATCCTGTTTTTTATCAAGGCGGATAGTTTTGCCTAACACGTTTTTTTCGTTACCAAAGAATTTTTTTGCGGTTGATTCAGTTATCACCATTGAATATAATTCCTTGAAAGCAGTTTTTGCGTTGCCCTGGATAAACGGAAAAGAAAACATGCTGAACAACGATGAGTCAACATAAGCGCCATTCGTGTACATAGCTTTATCACCAATAGTAACAAGCCTTTGCATATAATCGCCACCAAAGCGGCAAGTGTTTGCAATACCGGGAATTTCCTGTTGTATGGCGGGTCCCAGCAAACCTGGTGTTGAACTAAATGTTGCTATATAGGCATCATACTTTTGATTTTCTTGCACAAAATACAGCCTGTCTTTTTTTACATTAAACTGGTCATATTGCATTTCATTTTCAACCCATAAAAAAATCAGTGCAGCACAAGCTATGCCTATAGCCAAACCAAAAATGTTTAGAAAACCGTATGTTTTGTTTCTCCATAAATTTCTCAAAGCCGTCTTCAAATAATTCTTAAACATATTACCCTTATTTTGGTATTATTTTTCTGTTCACAAGCTTTTTGTTCTTTGTTCATCTTTTGTTGTGTCACTCACTTCAAGGTTCTGAACTTTATTTGTCAAGACACACTTCCTGCTCCACGCATATCGCCAACACCTGTGCCAACGCCATAATATACTGTTAGTCATTTAGTTGTAATTCAATTTTAAGCGCTACTGTACGAAAACGAACACTTTACGTACGCATTCGTACAAATTATAAAAACCAACTACGGTTAATTTTTATTCACTGCTTTATGTGAATCATAAACAGCTCTCCCATTTTTATAAACCTTCCTCTTCGCTGTTTTGATTTACTTTTGCCACTCGACTTTATCACGCAACTTTTTTTACTTACAAGATCTTTAGATGAATAAAAGCAAGTTTCCTTTCAGTGGTTTTAGTTCTGCGGCGATACATGCAGGCGATGGAAGTTTTGGAGAATCATCTCATCTTCCACCTATCTATGCAACATCTACTTTTACATTTGAAACTGCAGAAGAAGGCATGCAGCGCTTTGCCGGTACACGTGACGGTTTTATTTACAGCAGGTGGGGTAATCCAACTTTTGCAGTAGCGGAACAAACCATCGCTTCGTTGGAAAGTTTTGGTATTACCGATGCAAACGGGGAGCCTTTGCAATTGAAAGCATTGTTACATGCAAGCGGACAAGCTGCGATGGCAACCATGTTCATGGCAAATTTAAAGGCAGGCGACACGCTTCTTTCACATTATTCGTTATACGGCGGCACGCATGAACTAATGCATAAAGTATTAGGTGAAAATGGCATCAACACCATTATTGCCGATCTGCGTGATTTGAACGTTGTAGAAG
>JAEZRL010000341.1 GCA_023440945.1 Bacteroidota bacterium | reverse complement strand
GCTTTACTCATCGCCTGTTGTGTCACTCACTTGTACGTTCTGAAATTTATTCATCAAATCAATTCCAAAATTTCCCAATTCTTCAAGTCCAAATTCTTATTACTTCACCCATCCGAAATACATGCTTATCGGCATCATAATAAATGCCAGCGAAACGATTATAGTAAAACCATAACCGATATTAATAAGCATTCTTAAGTATTTTTTATTGTGCACGCCTAAAGTTCTGAATGCACTTTGAAAACCATGTGCAAGATGATAGGCGAGCGAAATACAACCCAGCACGTAAATAATAACAATGATGATGTTTGAAAAAGTTGCCTGCATTAAACCAAACAGATCAGAAACATGTTCACTGCTTAATGGTTTAAATTCAGGAACCTGGTGCCAGCGGGAAGGAACCCAGAAGTTTGCAAGGTGAACAATAAGAAACAGCAGCACTAATGTGCCAAGTAAACCCATGCTTCTTGCATACCACCTGCTGCCACGATTTCCATAATTCTGTTCGTAACCAATGCTGCGGCGACTTCTGTTGCGGGCTGTTAATATCAGGCCTTGTACAATGTGAATGATGAAGAATATAAATAATCCAACTTCAAGTGTTCTTACCACAACATTGGTGCCCATAAAGTGAGACGCAACGTTGAAAGTTTTACCACCATCATTTGCCCAGATACAGGCATTTAAACAAACATGCACTACCAGGAAGAGAATAAGAAAGATACCCGTTAAAGACATGATTATTTTTCTGCCAACAGAAGAGGAAAATAGTTGATTCCACGTCATACAACAAGATTAGATAAGTTGAAAATCGTTTGCAAAAATAGGACAGGATCGCCAGTTAACATTCAATAAAAAATTTTTTGCTCTGAATCTTTTGTAATAAACCTTAATAAAGACATGGTTATATAATGCTTAATAAATTGATTGCATCATCGTTTTTATTTTTCATTCATGCTGAATAACGAACAGAACGTACAAGAGTGCGACGCAAGCAAAGCATTATAGTAGCATGAAAGCCGGGCTCATAATAAAATTATCAATTGCAAAATTGATCATCAGTAATAACGTTGAATTTTCCACTCATGTAAAACTGCTTTTGAGAATGCGTATTTTTAATTTTTTCGTGTACGTTTGATGTATGCTAAAGTTTTTAAGCATATTATGGAATAACTTCCGCATGGCCATGCAGGAGCTTAGAGTAAATAAGCTTCGCACTTTTCTTTCTTTGTTCGGGATAACCATTGGTATCTTTTGCATCATTGGTGTACTCGCAACAGTTGATAGTCTTCAAAGCAAAGTGCAGGCTGATGTAAAAAGTCTGGGCACAAATACTATTTATATTGATAAGTGGCAGTACTCCGGCGGCCCTGATTATCCATGGTGGAAATATGTGAACAGGCCAACACCAAAGTATAATGAAGTAAAATTTATTGAAGAAAAAAGCACGCTTGCTTCCTACGTTTCTTATTTTAATAGCACTAGAGCAACGGTAACATACGAAGACAACAAAGTAGAAAATACAGACATCTACTGCTTGTCTGAAGACTTTAATAAAATTCAAACAATTGATTTGGCTTATGGCAGGTATTTTAATGAAGCAGAATTTTCACGTGGTGTTCCTGTTGGAGTAATAGGTTATAAAGATGCTGAACTATTGTTTGGCGAGCCGCAAAGAGCAGTAGGTAAAACTGTTGCATTTGATGGCAAAAGGGTAACAATTATTGGTGTGATAGAAAAGCAAGGTTCAATAATTGGTGGTGGCTTTAATTATGATGAATGTATAATGCTTACCTATCGTTTTTATGCAAGTGTTTACAACGTGAATAATGATAACTTCTCGAATTCCTTTATCATGGTGAAAGGAAAGGATAATGTGCCCAATGCTGCATTAAGTGATGAACTGAGAGGTATTATGCGGCAGATAAGAAGGTTAAGCCCGAATGAAGAGGATGATTTTGCTTTAAATGATGTAAACACGTTTAGCGACCAGGTTAGTTCTTTTTTTGGAACAGTTAATATTGGTGGCTGGGCTATTGCAGGATTATCATTGATAGTTGGTGCATTTGGCGTTGCCAATATCATGTTCGTAACCGTAAGAGAAAGAACAAGCCAGATAGGTTTGAAAAAAGCGATAGGTGCAAAAAGCCGTGCTATTTTAGGCGAGTTTTTATTAGAGAGTGCTTTCTTGTGTGTTATAGGCGGATTGATCGGGTTATTAATGGTTTGGGGTTTGACAGCAATATTAAGCGGTGTATTTCCTTTCCCGATCGTAATTGCGGGTAAAATAATCATTCTAGCTTTTTCTATATGCCTTATACTTGGTATTTTATCGGGAATATTCCCGGCTTCTGTTGCTGCAAAAATGAATCCTGTTGTAGCTATCAGGAGTAAATAAAACTCCCTATCTCCAAATGGAATATAAGTTTTAATTGAAGGATGTTTAATTTTGCATAATGAACGATTCTGTTTACACAGATAGACTGAACAACATTGCAATACTTGCCATTGAATCTTCCTGTGATGAAACAAGTGCTGCCATTTGTGTGGATGGAAAAGTTCTGTCAAATTATATCGCTAATCAAACCGTTCATGAAAAATATGGCGGCGTTGTTCCTGAACTTGCAAGTCGTGCACACATTCAAAATATTGTTCCCGTTGTAGATGTTGCTTTGAAACAGGCAAATATTTCTTTGGAAGAAATTGATGCATTCGCATTTACACAGGCGCCGGGTTTGATCGGAAGTTTACTTGTTGGCGCCCAGTTTGCAAAATCTTTATCGCTTGCTTACAATAAACCTTTGATCGCTGTACATCACATGCAGGCACATGTGCTTGCAAATCTGATTGAAGATCCGAAACCATCTTTCCCTTTTTTATGTTTAACCGTTAGTGGTGGACATACCCAAATTGTACTGGCTGAAAGCCCGCTTAAATTAACTGTGATCGGTGAAACAATTGATGATGCTGCAGGCGAAGCTTTTGATAAATCGGCCAAGCTATTAGGGCTTCCTTATCCCGGCGGCCCATTAATTGATAAATATGCAAAGCAAGGTGATCCGTTGAAATTCAAATTTGCTGAACCGCAAATACCCGGATTGAATTTCAGCTTCAGTGGATTGAAGACATCAGTTTTATACTTTCTCCAGGCTGAAACAAAAAAGGACGCCACATTTATTGAAGATAATCTGGTTGATTTGTGTGCTTCTGTTCAGCATACGATCATCGGGATATTAATTAAAAAATTAAAGAAAGCTGTACAGCAAACGGGGGTTGAGCAAGTGTGTATTGCAGGTGGTGTTAGCGCAAACAGTGGTTTAAGAAAAGCACTGGAAGATGCAGGCAAACAAAACGGATGGCAAACTTTTATTCCTGCCTTTCAGTATTGTACAGATAACGCTGGTATGATCGCTATTACAGCTTATCATAAATTCCTTGATAACGATTTTGCCGAACTAAATATTAGTCCTTCTGCAAGAGCGCAATGGTAGCTGCTTATCATTTCCCTTCTCTTATAACTGGCATTTCTATTGTACAAAATGAATAGAAATATTCAGATCAGAAATCCACTTTCGCATCATCGTCGAAATTGCTTCGCCTTCCAGTCACGCTAAAATCCTTTCTATTATGGAAACAATTACCTCATATACAACAACTGAAAATAAGGTTGATTTTCTTCCTTTACAGGGAACTGATTATGTAGAATTTTATGTAGGCAATGCCAGGCAGGCCGCTCATTATTATAAAACCGCTTTTGGTTTTCAAAGCATCGCTTATGCCGGACCGGAAACAGGAATGAAAGACAAAGTAAGTTACGTGATACGCCAACACAAGTTAACGTTCGTTCTTACAACGCCTTTGCGTTCGGGCAATGCAATAGCAGATCATATTTATAAACATGGCGATGGCGTTAAAGCCATTGCATTGAAAGTAGATGATGCTGCAGATGCATGGAAGCAAACAACTATGCGTGGCGGTAAAAGTTATGTTGAACCAACAACACTAAAAGATGATTTTGGAGAGGTGGTTTTAAGTGGTATTCATACTTATGGAGAAACTATTCATTTCTTTGTAGAAAGGAAGAATTATAGAGGCGCTTTTATGCCGGGTTTTGAAGAATGGAAAACGCCTTATTACAATCCACAGGAAACAGGTTTGTTATATGTTGATCATTGCGTGGGAAATGTTGGATGGCATCAAATGGACGCTTGGGTTAAATTTTATGAAGATGTGATGGGCTTCAGGAATATTTTGTCTTTTGATGACAACGATATCTCAACAGAGTATTCTGCTTTAATGAGTAAGGTTATGAGCAATGGTAATGGGTATGTAAAATTTCCGATCAACGAACCGGCTGAAGGAAAAAAGAAATCGCAGGTAGAAGAATATCTTGAGTTTTACCAGGGTGAAGGTGTTCAGCACATTGCTATGGCAACAAATGATATTGTTCATACCGTTACTGAATTAAGAAATCGTGGCGTTGAATTTTTATCTGTTCCATCTTCTTATTATGAAGATCTGCAAAGCCGTGTAGGAAAGATCGATGAAGACATTCAACCTTTAAAAGAGCTGGGAATTTTAGTTGACCGTGATGAAGAAGGTTATTTACTGCAGATATTTACAAAACCGGCAGAAGACAGGCCAACATTGTTTTTTGAGATCATCCAACGCAAAGGTGCAAAAAGCTTTGGCAAAGGGAATTTCAAGGCATTGTTCGAAGCAATAGAACGTGAACAGGCTTTAAGAGGAAATTTATAATTGAATGCCGCCATGCTTTCCCAAACAATAAAAAAACCAAGAGACCCTGAACTATATTCAGGGTGACGCTGTGCTGTGGCCTCTTTTCTTTTGCCAAATACAATTTACATTCTACATTAGAAGCATGATTGCACTTTGGTTTAACTGGCGAAATCTCTTTGCGGTTGTAGCAATAATGATCGTTGTGGGAACGATATTTTATTCACAGTATCTTTCTAAAAAAATAGCAGACGACGAAAGAAAAAAAGTGGAGTTACTGGTAGAAGCACAGAAAACAATTCTTGCCGCTAACAACCAGGAGAGCTTCAATCTCGCCGCAAAAATCTCTTCCGAGAACAAAGAAATACCTATCATAGAAACAAATGAAAACGACAGTATAACAAACTATACCAATTTGGATACTGCTAAAATCGCGAAAGACACAAATTATCTGCGTAAACAATTGGAGTTGTTCAAAAGTCAGCATAAACCAATCATTCTCGTTTTCTCCAAAACACCTTTTATTGCCAATAAATATTATTATGGGCAGAGCCGGTTACAGCAGGAAGTTCGGTATTATCCGATAGTGCAGCTAATCATCGTAAGCATGTTTATTATCGTTGCAATTGTTGCCCAACGAAGCAGTTATCGCAGCACTCAAAACCTGGTATGGGCAGGTATGGCTAAAGAAACAGCACATCAATTAGGCACACCTGTTTCCAGTTTGCAGGGATGGATAGAAATGCTGAAAGAAGTAAAAGGCAACGAAAAAATTGTTCCTGAAATAGAGAAAGATGTTAACCGTTTATTGCTTATTACAGATCGTTTCGGAAAGATCGGAAGTCAACCGCATCTCGAAAAAACAAATATCGTAGAACAGGTGCAGCATATGGTAGAATATATTCGTAAAAGAGCAGGCGGAAGAATCAATTTTATCATAGACACCAAAGGCGAGCAAAACATACAGGCACTAATTTCACCGCCCTTGTTCGATTGGGTTATCGAAAATTTATTAAAGAATGCACTCGATGCCATGGATGGAAAAGGAACTATTTCCATACAAATTTTAAATCAATCAGAACAAGTAGTTATTGATGTTACAGACACGGGTAAAGGCATCAGCAAACGAAATATCACCAAAATTTTCAAACCTGGTTTCACCACTAAAAAAAGAGGCTGGGGGCTTGGCTTAACGCTTACTAAACGCATTATAGAACAATACCACAAAGGCGACATTTTTGTAAAATGGAGTGAACCTGGAAAAGGCACCACTTTCCGTGTAGAATTAAGCAAAGCATAATTTGTTATATGTGCTAAACTATTACATTTGCATTCCCAAAGTTGCGGAGGTGGCGAAACTGGTAGACGCACTACTTTGAGGTGGTAGCGCCTGTCATGGGCGTGGGAGTTCGAATCTCCTCTTCCGCACACAAAAGCCTTCTGTTAAAAGAAGGCTTTTTGTTTTTATACTTCTGCTAATTAACTCTCAACATTTTAAGGAACGAAAAGGTTCAGGATTTTACCCTTATAAAATATCCAGGGAAAGTGAGAAAGAAAAAGATTGTTTTCTTTGAATTAGCACATATAAAGGCCACTGAGCATTCAAAGGCTTTTTTCATTCTTTATTTTATTTACCTGCAACGCCTAATTCATATAAAGCCTTGATATCGGCTGCGCCTAAAGCAACATTGTAAATTCTTATCTCATCAATATTGCCATTCATAGGAACCGTCCATGTATCAGTTGTTAGTTCTTTACCGGGAATATTGTTATACCAACCGCCGATAATGACTTCATTTGGAACCGTGTTTTTGAAATAAGCTGTTCCGCGATTTTGATAATCCGGTGCACCAATCATAATGCCATTTGCCCAAATTTGTATAACATTTGAGGCATAATCATACGTTATAACAAGATTGATCCATTTATTGGGATTGATGGTAGGAGATTTATAACTGCTAAGCCATGAAGCGTTTAAATTGTCCTGCGTTCCTCCATTTACATCTGCATAACTTGGATGAACTACAAGATCGCTTGTATCAGAAGCAGGATGTTGTCCTGTTTCGAGAAGGAAATTAATGTTACCCCAAAATTGCCCTGGTCTTGCCAATGTAAAAGAAAGCGTAGGTGTTGAACCGTTGTTCATGATCTGGACCCATTCACTTATAGTAAAACTTTTAAGTGAATCACCTAAAGCAGGTATTTGGGTGGAATAATAGACATAACCATTAGCAAGCTTCAGGCCTTTACCTTTTACGCCACTATCAACGTAAGAATCGTTGGATGAAGAAGTAGGAGCAACACCGGATAAAAGTTCATTTTTTGTATCATCAAAGCTCCAGTAAGCAATTAATTTATCCGAAGCAACTTCTCCTGAACTGTCAAAACCTTCAATCTTGCCTTCGTAGTCAGCGGGAGAAACGGAAGGTAAATTATTCGGATTTTCTTTTGAACACGAAAACAGTAAGGAGCCAGCAATTAGCAAGCTGAAAATAAATATATGATTGTTTTTATATTGATTATACATAACAGCAATTTTAGTGTTTAATATCCGGGATTCTGTTTCAATACGTTCTTGGACAAATCAATTTGTGTTTGCGGAATTGGAAGCAATTCATCTCTTCCAGGTGTATAATTTGTTTTGCCTGCAGCATGCAATACCTGAGCAGCTATTCCCCATCTTACAAGATCAAAGAACCGTTCATGCTCCATTGCAAGCTCAATGCGACGCTCATGCCTTATCGCATCACGCAAAGAAGTTTGGTCACTTGTTGTTACAGGTGGTAAAACAGATGCATCTCCATTTCTTGCTCTTGCTCTCACCCATTCCAGTTTTTCGAGTGCTTCCGATGATTGTCCAACTTCATTGGCCGCCTCGGCATACATTAGCACAACATCTGCATAACGCAAAATTCTTACATCGACCCAAAACCCATGCTGATTACCTACTTCTGAACGTATCCGTGGATTAGTATAAACTTTCTTATTATATCTGGGATTCGGCTCATTTGGAAAAACTTCACCATATTCTGGCGGAGTTGGACTTGGTGTATAAAGAATAGTACTTCCTTTACGTGGATCCCCTGGTTCATAGGCAGCTTCCAGTTGTTCGGAAGGGACATTAAAGCCCCATCCCAAATCAAAATTTCCTGCACCTCTTACGCCTTGTACTTCTGCATATTGACACCCATAATCGGTGGGGTGATTGGCATCTGCATAAGCTTGTATCTCAAATACAGATTCACTTGAATTCTCACCTTCCTCCGTAAAAATTTTATTGTAAGGAGTATTGAGATTATATACGCCGGAATTGATAACCAAAGCTGCGGTTGACATGGCTTCCTGCCATTTCTTTTCATACAAATACACTTTTGCCAATAAACCATTTGCAGAACCACTTGTTGCTCTTCCTATGAATTTTGGATCCCACTGTAAAGGAAGATTCGCCGCTGCATATTGCAAATCCTGTTCTATGAATGGATATATAGTAGAGGGTGGAGATTGCGGAATATTTGATTCACTTGTCACATTGGTAAGAACAGTATCTACCAACGGAATATTTCCAAAAAGCCTTACCAGCATAAAATAGCTATAACCGCGTATAAATCTTGCTTCAGCTCTTGCAAGTGTTTTTGTTGCTTCAGGAGTGGCTGTGCTATCTCTTGCCACTTGGTCTAAAACAACATTACATTTGGTAACAACTGAATAATAGCCTGTCCAAAGATCATTACCCAAACCCGTTGTGGGTGTAATAGTAAAGTTATCCATAGCGATTTGGTCTGGCGCATCGGCAGGCGTACTTCCTTTATCTGCATCATCGCTGCGGATACTTACGGCCCCGATAAAGCCAAAAACTGAAACACCCCAATCTCTAAGATTTGCATAAGCTGCAAATATGTATTGATCGTAAGGACCTCCACCGGTAGGATAAGGATAGTTGCCTGTAGTGTATTGTCCTAAAGGTTGCCGGTCAAGAAAATTCTTTTTGCAGGATTGAAGCAATGGAATAGATAGCGCTCCAATTACAACAATTGACAAGATATTTTTAATATGATTGTTGATCATAACTTAATGTTTAAGAATTAAAAAGTAACATTAACACCGAACGAATAAACAGCAGGCACGGGATAAATTCCATTATCAGCCCCAGCACTTGTTGGACTACTGATAGGTACTTCAGGTGTATAACCTGTTGCTTTTGTTAGTGTAAATAAATTTTGTCCGCTTACATATAATCGCAGTGTTTTTATCACTGAATTTTTTGCTCCTCTTGCCGGGTTGAACGTATATCCCAACTGAATCAACCGCAACCTTAAATAATCTCCGGGTTCCAACCAGTAAGTAGAAAATAAATAATTATTTGAACGGGTATTATCCATAATAGGCTCAACATTGGTTGTTCCTGCGCCGTTCCATGCTTTTAAACGGTTTGTTTCATAATTAAGAATGGCGAAAGTTGCTGTTCGGCGTTGCACATAGATTTTGTTTCCTGCCACACCCTGCAATTCAACACCCAGGTCGAATCCTTTATAACCAAGAGAAATGCTTCCGCCAAAATTATATTTCGGGAAAGGTGAACCAAGATAAGTTCTGTCATTCTGATCAATTTTTCCATCACCATTTACATCTGCAAAAGCAATATCTCCCGGAGCTGCAGTGCTCATGTGCGGTGTTTTATCCAATTGCGCTGTCGTTTGATAAATACCAGTTTGCACATAACCATAAAAATAACCGATGGAATTACCCGATTGAGTAAGATTAACGCCGCCATTGCCTAATATCTGGAAGTTGATATCATTACCAATAGATTCAACAGTATTTTTATTGATGCTAAAATTTCCGTTGAGAGAATAATTAAAATCCTTCCCTATCTTATCGTGCCATCCTGCGGTAACTTCAATTCCTTTGTTATCAATGGTTCCAAGATTAGTGAAGTAACTGGTGTTACCGGAAGCACCCGGAAGTGTAATCGTTGTTAGGATATCATGTGTTTTTCGATCATAAAAGTCCACTTCGAGATTCATCCTGTTATCTAATAACCTTGCTTCAAAACCCGCATCGCGACCTTCAACTGTTTCCCAGTGTAAATTAGGGTCAGGTACGTAAGCTGCAACAACAGAAGGATAAACATGGTTGCCGAAAATGCCCACATTAGCATTGTTTAAAGCGGGATAAGATAGATAATTGCCAATATTCAAACCATTACCTACGGTTCCCCATGAAGCTTTCACTTTCAGAAAGTTTAACCAGTTAACGTCTTCTAAAAATCTTTCATCCGTTAACACCCATCCTGCACCTACACTTCCAAAGTTGCCCCATTGCCGGGAAGGAGAGAATTTTGACGTTCCGTCTCTTCTGAAAGTAACATTCAGTAAGTAACGATTCTTAAAAGAATAATTTACTCTTCCGATGAAAGACATAGAAGCATCTTCGCCGGCACCACCTCCGAAAGTACCAGGGTTCGAAGCCTGGGCAGTATTTAAATACCAAAAAGTTGGATTATTTGGAATGTTCAAAGAAGTATCGGTTCTGTTTCCATTTACAAATTCACTGTAATGATATAAAGTGCTGAACCCTGCCAGAACTGTCAGGTGATGCCCACCCGAAATATTCTTATCAAAAGTTAACGTATGATCTTGCTGATAAGTTTTATATGTTGTTTGAGATTGATTAACGCCGGTATGCGGATTTACAGCATAACTTGTATCGGTAGGAATGTTTCCTTCCCCTAAATTAATAAAATGAAAAGGTAGCGGCGAGTAACCTCTTGAATTATTGAAGCCTAAATCAGTATAAAAAGTAGATTTCCAGGTAAAGTTTTTAAGAAAGTTTATTTCGGCAAAAATGTTCCCGGTGATCCTGTACCCACTGTTCATTGTTTTACCATTAACAAGATCAATTGCAGCTACCGGATTTCCAACTTGTGCTCTCTGGAAAGAAGGCATGGAATAATATAAACCATCGGCAGCTTTTACAGGAACAATTGGTGCAGCCCACAAGGCTCCATTCTCGATGCCACCTGCCGGCGGATTTTGTTTGAAGTAAAAACCGGTAACATCGCCGCCAACCCTGATATTATCAGTAACTCTTATTTCCTCATTTATTCGTGCTACGTATTTTTCATACTTATCGTATTTCACAACGCCCTGCTGATTAGAATAACCGAGGTTAAAATAAGTGGTGCTTTTTTCTGTGGCGTTGGAGAAACTCAGACTATTATTATTGATAACAGCAGAGCGAAGAACTTCATCCTGCCAGTTGGTATTGGCTGTATAATTACTAAAATCAAAGGGCGGTGCATTCAGGTTTGCCAACTGCATTGAATAAAGTTTCTTAAACCCTTTCGCATCTACCACTTTCACTTTATTATTAACCTGCTGCAAGCCAACAAAAGACTGAAAATTCACAATAGTTTGGCCTTTTTTTGCCCGTCTCGTCGTAATAATTATCACACCGTTTCCGCCCTGCAAACCATAGATAGCAATGGAAGAAGGATCTTTCAATACTTCCATTGTTTCAATATCCGCCGGATTCAGGTAATCAATATTTGTTTGAAGAATACCATCAACAACATACAAAGGGTCGGCGTTATTCGTTGAGTTCACACCTCTTATTCTTACTGTTGGCGATGAACCTGCCTGGCCTGAATTAACAACTGTAACACCTGAAACTCTTCCTTGTAAAGCAGAAACAGGATTGGTTGTCTGTGTTTTTGAAATATCCTGTCCGCTTATTACCGCAATTGAACCCGTAAGATCTCTTTTTCGCTGCGTTCCATAACCAACTACAACCACCTGCTCCAGTTGTTGTGCTGTTGCGGCAAGCGTTACATTAATTTCGGTTCTGCCCGCAACCGGTATTTCCTGCGTAGCATAACCTACATAAGAGAATTGGAGTGTTGCTGTATCAGACGCTACTGTTATGGAATATTTTCCATTTGCATCGGTAGTTGTTCCCTGTGTTGTTCCTCTTACGGAAACCGAAACGCCTACAAGATCATTTCCATTATCACCTGTTACCGTTCCTGTTATCACACGGGAAGTTTGCGATTGGGCAACAGATGAAAATAAAAAGAATGAAAATGACAGCATGAAGAAAAGGAAAGTATGCCTGTAAACTTTCCTTTTAAAAGTTTTCCTGCACCAGTTCATAATAAACAGTTATTTAGTTAACAATCAAGGATGACAAGCTTGATAATACTTTCTGGCTGAAAGCAATTATTTTGGCTATTCATATAATTAGATGTACTCCTGTTTTGAACCTTAACAAAAATGATGCATACTTATAGCAAACCTTCAACTCTTAACACGTGCATTTCCTATTGATAAATCAATCAATTTGTTATGAACTGAACATTTTAACGGAGAAGTGTTTTTTGTACAATCTCAAAAAAATTTTTAGTAGTTAGTGTGGATGAAAAAACGTAGTTCAAAACAAAGTAAGGAACAGTATTTCGATAAAAAAGAAACACTAACAAATGTTAGCAATAAACAGAATGTGTTATTTTCGTAAAGGAAACTTTTGGTATGATTGAAGCAGAATTTAATAAGATTTTTCAGGATAAGATTGATAAAGAGATAAAGATAGAGCCGAAAGACTGGATGCCGGAGAAGTATCGTCAAACACTTATCCGGCAAATAAGTCAGCATGCACACAGCGAAATTGTTGGCATGTTACCCGAAGGTAATTGGATAACCCGTGCTCCATCTTTAAAACGCAAAGCCATCCTGCTTGCAAAAGTGCAGGATGAAGCTGGACACGGTTTGTACTTATATTCTGCCGCAGAAACGCTTGGCATATCAAGAGAAGAAATGTACGAACAACTGCATTCAGGCAAAGCAAAATATTCTTCCATCTTTAATTATCCAACGCTTACATGGGCTGATATTGGTGCTATTGGCTGGCTGGTTGATGGTGCTGCTATTATGAACCAGATTCCTTTATGCCGTTGTAGTTATGGACCTTATGCGAGAGCAATGGTGCGTATTTGCAGAGAAGAAAGTTTTCACCAGCGACAGGGTTTTGAAATTTTATATACTTTAAGCAAAGGAACAGATGCACAGCGCAGAATGGCACAAGATGCTATTGATCGCTGGTGGTGGCCAAGCATTATGATGTTTGGCCCTAATGATGATGCTTCTCCACATACTGCTCAAAGCATGAAGTGGAAAATAAAGCGTTTTACAAATGATGAATTGCGTCAAAAATTCATTGATATGTGTGCAGACCAGGTGAAAGTGCTTGGCTTTACTTTACCCGATCCTTATTTAAAATGGAATGAAGAAAGAAAGCATTATGATTTTGGTGAAATTAACTGGACGGAGTTTTGGGATGTTGTAAATGGAAACGGTCCTTGCAACAGAGAAAGATTGCAAACAAGAGTAAAAGCATGGGAAGATGGCACCTGGGTTCGTGAAGCTGCAATGGCTTATGCCGAAAAGAAAAAGAATACATCTAAAACTAAAGCTGCGTGAGGAAAAATGGGCTTTTTGTTCTTAATAGAAATAGAAAAACCTAAGGCATAAGCTTAGGTTTTTTAGAAAATTTACAAGGATAATTTTATCTCTTTTGTTTTGCTTTTGCACTTTTCGGTGCTGCCTTTTTAGCCGCTTTTTTTGCTACTTTTTTCGGTGCTGCTTTTTTGAGAGCGGCCTTTTTTGGTGATGATTTCTTTGCTACCTTTTTAGGAGCTGCTTTTTTAGCTGCTTTCTTTGGCACAGGCTTTTTCGCAGCCTTCTTTGTGGATGAATCCTTCGCTGACTTCGATGACGGTAATAACCTTTGCCTGCGTTGTCTTGCACTTTCCCCTTCGGCTTGTTCATTTATCTTTCCCACAGCAATCGCAGTTAACTTATCATCTGCATCATATTCTTCATTCAATGTTTGTTCGAGTAACCCTGCAATTTCATTCAAGTTAAGCTCCGTTGCATAGGCTCTTAAAGTACCGTAGCTGCAAATCTCATAATGCTCTATTTTTTGGGCGCAGGCAATAATAGCTGCATCCATTACTTCCGGGTCCATATCTTCACCCATTACTTTTTCACCTTCTTCAATTATACCTGCCATCGCCTTGCACTTTTGCGTGCTTCCAAAAAGTGATGATAAGAAGCCTTTTTTCTGAGATGCATTTTCTTCAGCTTGCTCATTTTGTTCGCTCAATAATTGCTTCACCTTGTCAAGCCTGCTTTTATGTTCTTCTGTAACTTTTGCATGATCTTCCAATATCTTTTTCAAAGATTCATTTTGTACTTTTTCGATCATCTTCGGCATAGACTCAAGAATTTGCTCTTCGGCTGAATAGATGTCTTCTATATCATGCTTTAGTAAGTCTTTCAGATCCTGCATTTTTTCCATAAAAGGTTTATAGAAAATGTATAAAAAAGTATGCCATAATGTATTGAGTATAGAGATAGTAACCAAAGAGGCACAGCGACATGGAGTTTTACAACGAGATCCAGTGGTTGTTGTATGCTTCTTCATCTCTTTGGTCCAATCTATAAAAAAGAGGCTACCAAAATTTGATAGCCTCTTATAAAATCAATAGATGAAGTTTATTTGAAATCTTCAGCTGTTATGCCTTCATTCATTTTTATGTCCTGTGCATTCATTTCAAATGATTGCTCTTGTCCGCCTGCAGAAACAGTTATGGATAACTTATAAGGCAACATTACATTACCTGTTTTTTTATAATCGCCATAATCTTCTGTTTTTAAAATAGTCATTCCGTTTTGTTCTATCTGTTCTTCATCGCGTACTAAAAGCTTACTGTCTAAATCATAATATTCTGTTTTTTGCTTGCCAGAAGGAAGTGTTATTTCAACTTTATAAGCATCTTTTCCGTTTACTTTTTCGGTGCCTGTTACATTTAATTTTATGTCAGGATTTGTAACGTAATCTATTTGGGGAAAGAGGCTCGTGGTAGCTTTCAAATCCTTCATATCTTTATCACTCAAATCGGTTTTATTACCCATTTGTTCACGGTAACCCATAGTGCCGTTATATAATTCTTTACTAACAACATTGCCACCCATTGACACAGTTGTTAAGGAAAGATTTGGTGCTAATTTTTTATCTTCTACATTCAACGTCATTCCCTGCATTTCCATAGTAAGACTTGTATGAATGCTTTTTACTTTCATTAATGCATCTTGGCCGCCAATAGCAGTAAGATAATCATTGATGATAGTTTTCGCATCTTTATTAACTGCAACTTTTGGTGAATCTGAAACGGGTTTTGCATATTTATCATACATTTTGATTGGATAATCCAGTTTCTTCAATCCATCCACAATTTCACTTGCTTTACCTGCGATAACAATGCGTGTATCGGCATAACTGAAATATTTCTGGGCTACGCGTTGAACATCTTCTGCAGTTACTGCATTTATATGTTGCAAATAAGTTCTGTAGAAGTCTTTCGGTAAACCGTTAATTAAAATGTTTCTTGCAAAAGTTGCAACAAGACCAGGATTTTCTAAACCTAAAGCGAAGCTTCCGTTGTACAGCGCTTTTGCCTGTTGCAGTTCATCTGTAGAAACCTTATCAGTTCTTATGCGTTTTAGCTCATTCAAAAACTCTGCGACAGCACTATCGGTTTTTGCGTTACGAACAGAAGCATAAGAGGAGAACGCAGCCTGGAAACGGCCTGAGCCGACATTGGAATATGCGCCATAAGTAAAGCCATGCTTTTCACGAAGGTTCATAAATAGTCGAGCCTGTGCACCACCACCTAAGATTTGATTAGCAATAAGTACAGGAAAATAATCAGTGCTTCCAAGAGGTAGTGTTACAAGATTAGTAACACGTATCTCTGATTGAACTGCATTAGGTACATCAATCAGATCAATTTCTGTTTTGGTTGGATTTTTTGCAACGGGCAATTTCTCTAAGGTTAAAGGATAGCCCTGCCAGTTACCGAGATATTTTTCTGCCAAAACTTTTGCTTCTTGCGGTTTTATATCGCCAACAAAAGTTAGATAACCTCTCGCCGGTGTAATATATTTTTTATAAGCTTGTTGAATATCATTCAAACTGAGATTATTTACACTTTCTTCTGTAACAAATTCGCCGGACGGGTGATTCAATCCATATAACAAAGCATTTGTAACTCTCGAGCCAATTGCCTTCGCACTTTTTTCTTCCGTTTTTAAACCGGTGATAGTTTGTGTTTGAATTTTTTTGAAAGATGCTTCTGTTAATGCTGGTTCTTTCAATGCTTCAGTCATCAAAGCAAACGCACTATCAAAATATCTCGTTAAGGAAGAAGCGTTACCACCTGAGGAAGATAAACCTACATTGGCACCCATTCTGTCAACTGCTTCATCAAATTCTGCTTTGGAACGAATTTTTGTTCCTTCATTCAGCATTTGTCCCATCATATCGAGCATTCCGGCTTTTATACCTTCTGTTACAGGTCCGGCATCTATAAAATAGGAAGCATTTACTTTGGGGAATTTGTGATTTTCCACCACCAAAACAGTGATGCCATTTTTAAGTTTATAGGTAACCGGATCACCGATTTTTATAACCGGTGCAGGGCCCGCTTTTGGTGGTTTTGTTCGATCAACTGTTTGCGCAAAACTTTGTTGTATTAAAAACAAAGCAGTGAGAATGAAATATATTTTTCGCATAGAAATTTATTTGTGTTTTGAAGGGAAGAATTATTTAGCAGGAAGATAATATAAAACCAATCTGCTGTTTGGCTGCAGGTATTTTTTAGCCGCATCGCGTATATCTTCACGTGTAATGGATTTTACATCCTTCAATTCTTCGTTTACATAGTTTGTATTCTTAAAGAAAGTGTAAGCAGAAGCAAGATTTTCTGCAACACCGAGATCGTTAGAGTTCTGCGTTACATAAGCATTCTCGAACTGATTCATCAACTTCTGGTAATCTTCTTCGCTTATTAAATTTGTTTGTAAAGCCTGCACCTCTTCATCAATATCATGTAAAAGTGTGTCAAGACTTGCATTGTTATTTGGTAAAGCATAAGTGATATATGCACCATAATCTTCTAAAGCATAATTAAATGAACCAACTTCCAATGCGTCCTGTTTGTCATCAACCATTTTTTTATACAGCTTCGAGCTGCCGCCATTAGATAAATAAGAAGATACTAATCCCATAATTTTTGAATCTCTTGTATTCATTCCTGGCACTCTGTAAGCAGTCATTATTGCGGGAATTTGTATGTTGGCGTCGTAGGCTGTATCTGTTATCTGATGTGTTATAGGCGCTTCTTCTGTTTTATTATAAACAACAGGCGCTCCTTTCGGTATTGGCCCAAAATAAGCCTGAACCATTTTCTTTGTACTGTCAATATCGATATCTCCTGCAATAGATAATACTGCATTAGATGGCACATAATTCTTTTTAAAGAAAGCAATAAATTCACCCAGCTTTGCAGAATCCAAGTCAGCCATAGAACCAATAGGTGTCCAGCGATACGGATGATTAATAAATAATCTTTTGAATATTTCTTCCGAAAAATGCCCATAAGGCTGATTATCTACACGCATTCTTTTTTCTTCTTTCACCACTTCATTTTGAGTTTTTACGCCTACTTCATTTATAACAGGATGCATCATTCTTTCGCTTTCCAACCAAAGACCAAGATTTAATTCATTGGAAGGAAATTCTTCATAATAAAATGTCCTGTCCTGTGTGGTATTGGCATTAGATTGGCCGCCATGACTTGAAACAATTTTGTCAAATTCTCCACGCTTGATATTCTCCGAACCTTCAAATAATAAATGTTCGAAAAAGTGTGCAAAACCGGTACGGTTGGTATCTTCATTTTTCGATCCTACATGATACATTACAGTTACCGCAACAACAGGTGCGTCCTTATCCTGGTGAAGTATTACATGCAGTCCATTATCAAGATCATATTCTGTAAAATTTACTTTTTGTGCATACCCTGCCTGTGCGCAAAAAATCGCGAGGGCGAACAAAATAATCAAACTTCGTTTTCGCATATTTTAGATTGAATGTTGAGTTATAAAAGTATTGAGAAAAACCTCTCATCCACAAAATATAAATGGTATAATTTGATAAACGGCAATTTTAAACGACACTTTCTTTCTTTGAAAAAAGTTATCTGAATGAGGCAGGTTTTCCGCAATGAGTACTTGCGTCAGCAAACAGAGCCGGCAAAGTATTCTTTAACATTCTTGCTGCTTACCAACCTATCATAATAAGAATATAGGAAACTCCGCAACTGAAGTTATTTTCTTATAATAATGAACACTTTAAACACTTTATAATACACCATTATTTTTCTATTATTATCCGAATCAATAAAATGTAATAATTAGGGTTAAGCATTTGTTTTAGGGAAGGTAATGGTATATGTTTTGTGCCTGAGTAAGTAATAAAAATTTTAATTATGGGAAAAGACAAACACGGAACCTATGTTCCGAAAAAAGGTAAACCATCTGGTGCTGGAAAAGAGGAAGGATTAGGTTTTCGTCCCACTATGCCGCCGGAAGAAATTGAGCAGGATTTAAAAATGACTGAAAAATATACAACCGGGCCTGATGAGCTTGCAGATAATGTTTATATGAGACATCCTAACCGAAATACGGAAAAAGAATATGATTATAAACGGGAGAGGGATGAAAACCCTTCTGCAAAAAGTGTGAATGATACTTTTGATAAAGAACATCATCCTGCAACAGAAGCAGAAGAGTTGCCGGGAGTAATTGATAAAGCTGTTTTCAATGACCTGGCTTCTTATAAAGGCGATATTGCTATTTCTATTTATATGCCCGCACATAAAAAAGGCGAAGCAGTTAATAAACATGAGGATCTTATAAGATTTAAGAATATAATTCAACAGGCAAAGCAAATGCTGGAAGATAAAAACACTGAGGAAACCACCATTCAAACATTACTTCAGCCTGCTTATAATCTTATAAGAAATGAAGATTTCTGGCTTGATCAGAATAAAGGTTTTGCTGCTTTTATAAGTGATGGAACTTTGAAATATGCAAAACTGCCTGTTGAAGTAGATGAAGAAGTTTACATCAATACCTCTTTTTTATTAAGTCCATTGCTTACTTCAATGTTTAAAGAGGATAGATTTTACATTTTGATATTAAGCAAAAAGAATGTGAAACTATACAAAGCAGATGCTTTTGAAATAGAAGAAGTAAAAGTGCCTGAATTGCCAAATGGTATGGATGATGTTGTACACTTTGAAGAAAAAGAGGGGCAGAATGTTTTCCGTGCAGCGGGTGGTGGAGTTGGTAAAGCAAATTTTCATGGCATTGGAAGCGGTGAACCGGATGAAAAAAAGAACATCTCTATGTATTTCGATGAAGTAGATGAAACGTTGATGAAGCATGTACTTGGAACCGAAAATGCGCCTTTGTTACTGGCTGCAGTGGATTACTTGATTCCATTATATAAAGCTGTTGCTAAATATAATTATATCGCTGATGAATATTTAACCGGTAATTATGAGCATGAAGATGTAAATGCATTGTTCAAGACAGCAAAGGAAAAAATGCAGTCTTATTTTGAACGGCATGTGCAAAAGGAATTGAATAACTTTTACAATAATTCCGCTACTAACCTAACTTCAACGGATGCTAAGGAAATAATTCCGGGGAGTTTTTATGCAAGAGTAGCTCATTTGTTTGTGCAGAAAGGAGCACGTATCTGGGGAACATTTGATAAAAATGATAATCAATTAGAGTTGCACAACGAAAGGCAGAACAACGATGAAAATCTTCTTGATAAAGCTGTTATCAAAACGATTTTAAATGGGGGAGAAGTTCATTTGCTTGAAAAAGAAAAAATGCCCAATGGAAGCGAGATAGCCGCTTTCTTTAGATACTGATCCAATCACTCTAATTAATTAATAAAGCCCGCATCTGGCGGGCTTTATTATAATGATTTTCAAGAAATTTAAATCAAACTTCTATCTTCTCAAATCTTAAATCCGAAAGTTAGCACTACATTTCCACGATTGTTTTTATAGTTGGCAAAGGTATTTGCTTTATCGGTCAAACGGTAAGGAAAGTTCACATCTTTACTCATTAACTGAACATAAGTAAGATCAACAAAAATTCCGTGATTGCGATAACCGATACCGCCACTTGCCTGTATAATATCAGACTTTAATTGTTTGTCTTTATAAGGATTGGAATAATAAGCGCCACCTAAACGAACCATAATAGTGTTGAATTTCAATTCGCCGCCTAAACGAAAATTGAAAGCGCCTTTATAGTATTCTGTTATCACATTTTTAAGGTCGGTGTAATAAGCTTCTTCAGCATTGCCGGTATAATCTCCATCTGCCTTGAAATTAGCACCTGGATAACCAATGTATTCAATATCACCCGTAATAAAACCTTTCTGCTGGCGAACATCGCTGCTTTCTCTTAATACATAAGATGCACTG
>JAEZRL010000322.1 GCA_023440945.1 Bacteroidota bacterium | reverse complement strand
GAGTATAACCTGCATTGGCAAAAGCATTCGCAAAAGAATCAACAGGCGCATCTAAACCATAACGCTCTAGAATGTCAACAAAAGTGAGATCCATATAAATATCATCATACAAACCGGGATTGTTGGTCATGGTGTTTTTCAGGTAGCCATCATACCATAACAAAGGCTGATAATCCTGAATAAAAGTGCCATTGAAACGAAATTCATAAGGGCCGCCAAAAGTTACACCAATGGTTTGTCCGGCCCAGCCGCCCCGAATTTTATCCTTCAACTTTTCTTTTGATATAGTAAGCGTTTTTTGCGCAGACAGGGCTGAGCAATAAGCAATAAAAACAAGCAATAGCAATTTGTATTTCATAGTCGAAGCTGTTAGAAGTGTAAGTTACAACGTGATATGAAATTAATTATCTCAAATTAAGATTCATAGTTTAGTTATTGAAGTATATCTATTTCAGAGAGTATACAATTTTACGGCATTGGTAGCCTCTTGGCAAAACTAACTAAAGCAGAACCTGGAAATCTTTATTTTAGTACTTATGGAGCAGCCCATTTATTCCGTAGTTCAGGTTACAGACCAATTGAATGTTGGAGGAGCAGAGCAAATAATTGTGATGCTTGCCAACTTATTGCAACAGCATGGGCATTATTCGGCAGTGATAACAACAGTTGCACCGGGAAAATTATCGCAAAAGCTTCATCCCTCAGTGGAACATATCAATTTAAGACGAAAGTGGAAATGGAACCCGTTAACAATGTATCGTCTTGTTAAGGTTTTGAAAGGTTTTGATATAGCACATGTCCATTCTGCTTATAACCTACGGTATGTGTACTTGGTGAGCCGCTTATTTTTTCTGAGAAAAACCATCTTTTATCATGAACATTATGGTAATGCAGTAAATACAAAACCTGATTTTTTTCAAAAAAGGATTTATAGACAAACTATCTTCATAGCGGTTTCACAGAAACTGGCAGAATGGGCAAATAATACTGTAGGTTTGAAAAATAGCCAGGTCTTTATCCTACCAAATACAATTGTAAAAAATAAAATAACGCCTGCTTTTCAACCAACTGATCAATTCAAACTTTGTATTGTTGGAAATATCTTAGTCAATAAAAACATCCTCTTTGCCTTAGAATTGCTAACTTTTTTGCGGCAGAAGAAACAATCAGTTCATCTTACCATCATCGGTAATATTGTTGATAAGGAATATTATAAACAACTATTGAATTTTATTAAGCAAACCAATCTGCAATCAAATGTTTGTTTTATTCATGATTGTTTGGATGTACAAGCTTCATTACATCTGTTTAAAGCTGCAATTCATTGTTCTTTATCGGAGTCCGGCCCTTTGGTATTGATAGAATATTTAGCGCAGGGGTTACCTTTTGTAGCTTATAATACAGGCGAGGTGGCAACTCGATTGCAATCTTATTTGCCAGCATTTATCATGAATGATTTTAATGTAGAAAAATGGATAGAAGCTATTGAACAAGCTACTACTTTACCAAAAAAAGAAATAGAAACTCGATTTGATTTGTTATACCAAAAGTATTTCTCGCCTGAAAATTATTATCTAGAATGTATATCGATCTATAATAAAGGTCTTTTGTTTTGAAAGGAACAGTCCTTCTCTTGAATCTAAAAATCCTCGTCTCTTTCAAGCATTAAAATAGCGCTTTGAGGAACAATAAAATATTTCTCCCCTTCATACATTACTTCTGTTGCACCGCTTAAAATAAATATTGCAAGATCGCCTTCTCTTGCCTGTAAAGGCACATACTTCACTTTTTCTTCTTCATTCTTCCAGAGTTCATCTTCAACGGGTAAAGGAATAACATAACCTGGTCCCGTTTTTATAACAATACCTTGCTGCACTTTTTCTTTTTCCTGTACGCCGGGTGGTAAATACAAACCTGTGGAAGTACGGTCGTTTGGCTGTTGTGGTTTTATTAAAACCCTGTCTCCTATTACAATTAATTTCTTCAATTTATTATCTGGTGTTAATAACATAAACGCTCTTTGTTTTGCAAAAATAGATACAACTTTCTTACCTCTGGCCTTCACCCTATCGGCTTGTTAAACAATCATGTATCTTTAACAAATTATTCTTTAGTGTTTGTAATGGCACGGAAATGGATTAATTTTATACACAATAAAAACGCATATTATGGAAGGCAAGAAATACAAGATATTATTATGTGAAGATGATACGAACCTGGGAATGGTGCTGAAAAATTACCTCGAACTGAATGATTATGATGTAACACTGGAAAGAGATGGTCGCCTTGGCCTTGCTGCTTTTCAACGTGAAAAATATGATATATGCCTGCTTGATGTGATGATGCCCAATATGGATGGATTTACACTGGCTGAAGAAATTCGCGATATTGACCCCGATGTTCCTTTGTTCTTTTTAAGTGCAAAAACAATGAAGGAAGATATTATACAGGGATATAAACTGGGTGCCGATGATTACATTACCAAACCTTTTGACAGCGAGGTTTTGTTGATGAAGATCAAAGCGATATTGAAGCGCAACGAAGAGATAAATAAAGAAAGCGAAAACCTTGAATTTGATCTTGGTTCTTATCATTTTAATCCAAAGCTTCGCCAGTTAAGTCATAACGGTACAACACAAACTTTATCGCCAAAAGAAAATGAGTTGTTGAAAATGTTGGCCGAACACAAGAATGATCTTCTGCCCAGGGAACGTGCTTTGAAGAAAATATGGGGTAGCGATACTTATTTTAACGGCCGCAGCATGGACGTTTATATTGCTAAGCTTCGTAAATATTTAAAGGATGACAGCTATATTGAAATTGTAAACTTTCATGGCAATGGTTTCAGGTTGGTTGCGCCATAGCTAAAGGTTTTTATAATAATAACAGCAGCTCATGTCAATATAACATGGGCTTTTTCGTTTTACAGCATTGGTATTCAATTTGAGAATACATAATAAAATTTAAATGAGGCCTATCAAGAATTTTGTATTGATGTTAACAGGAATATTGGGTGCATCTGCCGGCATTATTTTACTCGCATTAATAAACAATATAGGAGATTTAGGTTTATCCTTCAGCCATGTTTTTATTTATGGATTAACAGCAGGTGTGTTATGCGGATGGATAACAGCAGTTGTGCTTTTTTTTATTGTTAAAAAGTGGATAAGAAAGAAAATTCATTATCATACGTCAAAACTTTTTAACCGGCCTACTATTAAGTCAAATAAATACTTCGGCAAATTTTCAGGAGATGTGAAATGAGAGATGGCTTT
>JAEZRL010000305.1 GCA_023440945.1 Bacteroidota bacterium | reverse complement strand
TCACCACTTGCATTCAGACATCAGCGTAAAAGATGGGTATCAAGCCAGTTCATTTATCTCAATAAATTCTTTCTCACTGGCATCAAAGAATTATTCAAGGGCAACTTTAATTATTTCAATCTTGCTATCCTTAATAATATTCTCCTGCCCAAAGTTTTTATATTTCTGCTGCTTGCCCTTTTGTCGGTGTTTGCTTATCTCGTCGCCCCGCAATGGCTTGGCATCATTCTTTTTTTTAGTTGTATTTATGTAATAAGTGTTTTGCTTGCGATCCCGCCGGTATTTCTTAACAGGCGATTACTAAAAGCTATGCGAAGCGTTCCTAAAGCAACATTTATGATGGTTCGTCTGTTTTTTCAAATTCGTAAAGCAAACAAAACTTTTATTCATACTATTCACACTAAAAATGAAATAAGCACTTCCTTGTTCAACGACAATGGAAACTAATCCGCTCATATCAATTATCAGTGTTAATTATAACAATACAGAAGTTACCTCCGACCTGCTGCTTTCTATTGCCTGCATCAATTACAAAAACATCGAAGTAATTATTGTTGATAATGCTTCTAATGAAGACCCTACTGTAAAATTAAAAGCAATTTATCCTTCAGTTGAAGTAATAAGAACGGATAAAAATCTTGGTTTTGCAGGTGGTAATAATCTCGGTATAAGATCAGCAAAAGGCGATTATCTTTTTCTTGTAAACAACGATACGGTTTTCACTAATGATATTATTGAAGGATTGCTTGAAGTGTTTGAAACTTATCCCGAAGCAGGCATAGTTTGTCCGAAATTTCATTATTACGATTCGCCCGGTACCATCGAATTTGCCGGCTATAAAAAAGTGAATATTTTTAATGGCAGAAACAGTATGATAGGTTGTAATGAAAAAGATTTTGGTCAATACGATAAAGTTTCTGAAACAAATTATGCACATGGTGGTGGAATGTTGATAGCTTCAAAAGTGATAAAAGAGGTTGGCTTAATTCCTGAATGTTATTTTTTGTATTATGAAGAATTGGATTGGTGCGAGCAGATCAAAAGAAAAGGATATAAAATTTATTACCAGTATAAATCGCTTCTTTATCATAAAGAATCTATGACCGTGGGAAAAAAAAGTACTTTGAAAACTTTTTATCTCAGCCGAAACAGAATTTTATTCATGAGAAGAAATGTCAAAGGATTTCCGCTTATTGTTTTTATGTTTTACCTCACCTTTATCACTATACCGAAAAACACACTCAGCTTTTTAATAAAAAAAGAATCAGCTCACTTAATAGCTTTCTGGAAAGGCCTTTTATGGAATGCAGCACATCTTAATCTGAAAAATATTTGATATGTGCGGCATAGCCGGGTTTTGTGATTTTACTAGACGGTCTGATGAATCTGTTATTATTAAAATGACAGATACACTAACGCATCGCGGCCCAAACGACTCCGGTTATGAATGTATCGCTGCATCAAACGCAGTTATTGGTTTTGGCCATCGTCGTTTGTCTGTTCTTGATCTTTCAAGTGCAGGTCATCAGCCCATGAATTTTGAAAATCTTACGATCATTTTTAATGGCGAGATATACAATTTTAAAGAAGTACGTGAAGAGCTTTTAAAGAAGGGATATAATTTTCAATCAAACTCAGATACAGAAGTCATTCTAAAAAGTTATCATTGCTGGGGAGATGCTGCAGTTGAGAAATTTATTGGGATGTTTGTTTATGTCATTTATAATAACAACGAACAGGAACTAAAAATCTTTCGTGACAGGGCAGGAGTGAAGCCGATCTATTATTATTGCGATAACAGCCTTTTCTTATTTGCTTCAGAGTTAAAAAGTTTTCATCAGCATCCTGCATTTACAAAAGAAATTGATGTTAACAGCTTGTCTTTGTTTCTTCAGTATAGTTATATTCCAACACCTTATTGCATCTTTAAAAATGTTGCCAAAATAAATCCCGGTCATTTTCTAAAGTTATCATTGAAGGATAAAAAAATAGTTGAAACAAAATATTGGGATGTTGCTAATTATTACAACAAACCGAGTTTGTCCATATCAGAAAAAGATGCGATTGAAGAAGTGGAAAAACTGTTAATCTCCGCCTACGAATACAGGATGGTTTCTGATGTTCCTGTTGGTTTATTTTTAAGTGGAGGTTATGATAGTTCAAGCATTGCAGCCATTTTACAAAGCAGGAGAACAGAAAGATTGAAATCGTTTACCATTGGGTATAAAGAAACTGCTTTTAATGAAGCGCCTGAGGCAAAAAAAATCGCAGAATATTTGGGAACAGATCATCATGAATGGTATGTTACCGCTTCTGATGCAGCAGCTATTTTTCACCATCTTCCTGAAATATATGATGAGCCTTTTGCTGATAATTCTGTTGTTCCAACTGCACTTGTAAGTAAACTTGCAAGCCATCATGTTAAAGTGTGTTTATCAGGTGATGGCGGTGATGAAATTTTTGGAGGCTATAATAAATACAATCAGGCAATTCGTTTCACTGAAACTGTTCCTTCGTTTTTACAAACTGCTTTAAGTGGTATGATGAGCTTTATCAATCCCGAACAAATTCCTTACTTAAATACAAAGTATAATTTTTCTACGCGTTATAAAAAAATGCAGAAGATATGGACGGAAAAATCGCCTGTTGCTGCAATGAAATACATTAGCCAATATATTACAGAAGAAGAAGCTGTAAATATTATTCATCCTTTATTTAAAAACTACAAAACAAATTTTAATGAGGATAATTTCGATGCAAATATTGACAGTCTGAATAAAATACTCGCTGTTGACTATAAAACCTTTTTGGTTGATAACAATCTTGTAAAAGTTGATCGTGCAACGATGTATTTTAGTCTTGAAGGACGTGAACCAATGCTTGATCATCGCATTATTGAATTTGTCTCCCGGCTGCCTGCTCATTTGAAGATCAGGAATAACATCAATAAATATTTGCTAAAAAAAATAGTTCATAAATACATTCCTGAAAGCTTAATGAATCGTCCAAAAATGCCTTTTATTGCACCTTTACAGGTTTGGTTTAAAGATGAACTGAAAGAACAAATGCAGTATTATTTAAACCAGGATAAACTAAGAGAAGCAGGTTTGTTTGATGCTGAGCCAGTAACGAAAATGTGTAACGATTATTTGCAAGGGAAAAAAGTTACTTATCAAAAAATATGGAATTTATTAGTGTTTCAGTTGTGGTATGAAAGATGGATGAAGTGAAAGGTATAAGGTAAAAAGTATAAAGTGTTAAACAGTGTTCAGAATACTGCAAAAGTTCCCAGGCTTTTTTAAGATTTTTAGTAATAAGAATGGCATCCTCGAAAAAAATAAAGGTTTTACAAGCAATCCGTCAGGGACAAGTTGGCGGTGGGGAGAGCCATATTATAAGTTTGGTTGAAAATATTGATAAAACAATTTTTGAACCGGTGATTTTATCTTTTACGGATGGACAAATGATTGAGACACTCAATTATTTAGGTGTTCGCAATTATGTTATTCCTTCAAAAAAAGCATTTGATTTTAGAAAGTGGAAAGAAGTAAAAAGCCTTTTGCAGAAGGAGAGTATCGATCTTGTGCATGTTCATGGAACAAGGGCTGGCAGCAATGTTTATTGGGCGGCAAAGCAATTGAAATTACCTCTTGTGTACACCATTCATGGTTGGTCGTTTCATAATGATCAATCATGGTTTATAAAACGTTTGCGCATTTTCTTTGAACACTGGCTTACCCATAAAACAGATAAGAATATTACGGTATCGTTACCTAATCAAAAAACGGGAAAAGAAAATATTTCACATTTTGATTCAGTTGTAATAAACAATGGAATTGATCTTAATCGATTTGATCCTGATAAGAGATTTGAAAATGTAAGACTTCAACTTGGTATAAGTGAAGATAAATGTCTGATTGGCTTTATCGGGAGAATAACTGCGCAAAAAGATCCGCTCACTTTATTAAAAGCATTTAAAAAAGTTCGCGAAAAAAATAAAAATGCTTTGTTATTAATAGTTGGCGATGGAGAATTAAAACCACAAGCAATACAATTAGCAAATGAGTTGAACATAAAAGATGCAGTTGTGTTTGAAGGTTTTAGAAATGATATTCCGGACGTACTTAATGCGGTTGATATTTTTTGTCTGCCATCACTTTGGGAAGGTTTGCCCATTGCATTATTGGAAGCAATGGCAATGAGCAAAGCGGTGGTAGCAACAGCAGTAGATGGCTCCGCAGAAATTTTACGCAACCAACAAAATAGCTTGACTATACCTGTAAGAAATGAAGATGCACTGGCTGAGACATTATCAAAACTTATTGATGACAAAGTATGGAGAAGAGAGTTAGGTGAGCAGGCAAAACAAACTGTAACAGCCAATTATTCTGCTGAAAAAATGACAAGACAAATTGAAAAGCTTTATTTAGATGTCCTACACAACAGTCAACCAACGATGCTTAAAGGTTGACTGTTGTGTAGGACTTTACTAGTCCTGCTTCGCATTCAGTTTATATTCTTTAGGCGGTTCTTTGCCTAATAAATTTCTTACAAAATAATCCCACCGCCGGCGCATCATGTAGTATGAATAAGCGCCGTAACCATGACGACTATTTGGAAATACAATCAAATCATAATCTTTGTTTGCTTTTTCCAATGCTTCAATCACAAACATAGTATTATAAGGCGGAACATTATCATCCATCATTCCATGTGCAAGTAATAATTTCCCTTTAAGGTTTGCAGCATATAGCTGATTTGCCTGCACTTCATAATTTGATTTGCTATCAGCATTTTCTGTTAATAAACCGATATATCTTTCGCCCCAGTCATCTTCATAATTCCGGTTATCATGATTGCCTGATTCTGAAATGCCTACTTTGAAAAAATCCGGATAACGGAACATTGCCGCCGCCGTTGCAAAACCACCGCCTGAATGTCCCCATATCCCAACTCTTGATGTATCTATGAAACTGTATTTCTGCGCCAGTTGCCTTATGCCTGTAATCTGATCAGGTAATGTATTTTCAGCCATATTTCCATAACACATATCATGAAAGCTTTTTGAGCGGTGCGGATTGCATGTTCCTTCAATTTCAATTACAATAAATCCTAATTCTGCTAGTGCCGGGTCATCACCTCTTGAAGGAATAAATGACCAGCTTCCCACGCTTCCACCCTGCGGCCCCGGATAAATATGATCTATTACAGGGTATTTTTTTGAAGGATCAAGATTTGTAGGTGTAAACATCAATCCATAAAGATCTGTTTCTCCGTCATGCGCTTTAACTGTTATAGGAATAGGTGCTTTCCAACCTGCAGCTTTTAATCCTGATATATCTGCCTTTTCTAAAGTAGAGATTAGCTTACCATCCAAATTACGTAAAACAGTTACAGGAGGAACATCCGGCTGGGAATAACTGTCTATAAAAAAATTGCCTGAAGGAGATAAACTAATCGTATGATTACCTTCTTCGGGGGTTAACAGTTTCAGGTTTTTTCCATCAAAACCAATACTGTAAAAATGGACAAAGTATGGATTACCAGGTCCACGACCTGCAGCAAGGAAATAGATGATCCTCTTTTTCTCATCTGCCTTAAGCATCTTCGTAACAACCCATTCTCCTTTTGTGATCTGGTTTTTGAGCTTGCCTGTTTTTGCATCATATAAATAAAGATGGCCCCAGTTATCTCTTTCCGAATACCAGATGATCTCGTTGGTTGCGGGAAGATATTTCCAACTGATATCATCCTGGCCGGATTCAAATTGAGTAGGAATACTTTCTTCAAAAACTTCACGTACTTCGCCTGTACTTGCATCTGCTATTCTTAATTTTTCCTGTTTATGATCTCTTGAAGTAGAAACGAAGGCGAGTTGTGAAGCATCTGCCGACCAATCAACATCATTTAATTTTCCATTGCTTGAAATATCATCACCTAAAGTAGCACGGTGTGGATCAGGAGCAACATTCAGTTTTATAACTTTTGGCGTATCAACATTGATGATAACACGTTCTATCATAATAATATTACTGTCACCCGGTAATGGATATTTCCATGCTTTAAGGGTTGGATGACCCACATTTGTTGTTACGAGATACATATCACCAACTTTGCGCTGATCCTGTTTAAAGGTTGCGATCTTTCTTGAATCAGGCGACCATAGAAGAACTGGTTTATCACTTTGTCTCCATCCTGCATTGTCTGTAGCAGAACCATAATCTTTCACCCCATCTGTTGTTAGCTGTGTAAGTTTATCTGTTGAAACATCTCTTACCCATAAATTATCATCTTTTATAAATGCAGCTTTTTTCCCGTCGGGTGATAAAATTTC
>JAEZRL010000301.1 GCA_023440945.1 Bacteroidota bacterium | reverse complement strand
GTATATCGCTGAGGGAATATAATTTTGACAGCTATCGGAGCAAGATCGGTTATATATCTCAGGAGTCAGTTATTTTTAATGATAATGTTTTTAATAATGTCACCTTTTGGGATCAGCCGACGCCGGAGAATATGCAGCGTTTCTGGGACATCGTAGAATTAGTATCATTATCGGGCTATATTCAGGCGTTACCGGAAAAAGAACTTACACCTCTTGGCGATAATGGCTTGTTGATATCCGGCGGTCAGCGACAAAGAATATCTATTGCCAGAGAATTGTATAAAAAAGCGGAGATCCTTATTATGGATGAAGCTACATCAGCACTGGATTCAGAAACAGAACGCATTGTGCGGGAGAATATTGATAGCCTGCATGGCAGTTACACTATGATCATAATTGCCCACCGGTTATCTACGATTAAAAATGCAGATAAGATATACCTGTTAGAAAAAGGAAAAGTTACTGCCTCCGGCAAGTTTGAAGATATGATCGAATTTTCTGAAAGATTTAAAAGAATGGTTGCGCTGCAGGAAGTATAATAGCCTCTTACGGTATCGGCAACCGACTAAATTTAAACGTCTCAGGCGTAGTAAAAGAATAGCAGTTCGAATTAAGGAGAATCGAATCATATCAAATGCAAATAAAAAGAGAGAGTATGGGCGCCAAAAAAGAGAAAGTATATTTGAGATTTTTTATATCATCACCGTATAATTCCTCTACCTTTTTTTTTGTTTTTTCGGTGTAGTATTTTCGATATGAATTGTTCTGGCGGTTAACATTTTCGCGGCTTAAGTGCTTAATGTTTGTTCCGATCTTTTGATTCAATATCTCGATATCCGTTCCCAAATTTTCTAATTTCAAAATCTCATCCATTAATAAAACTCCATTTTCATCCGTTATATCCGGCCAAATAGGTGCAGCATGTGTAACAAGAAAACGATCATATTTCTTTTGCATGATGGTAGGCAATTGAGAAATGAAATACGAAAAACTGTGCTTCATTAAGATTCTTTTCGGCTGCCACTGTCTTTTGCGAAACACATATTTCCATACTGATACGATCCTGTCATAAGGGTTTCGTACAATAGTAAACTTGTACATATTATTAAATTCATCTTCCGAGTATAAAAATTTCTTTGCAAACAGCATTCGTTTATTATCGTACTCGCCTAAGGGTATACGAAAATTGTTCAATACATCATTCCACTCTTCTTTCGGCACGGCTATAAACGGCTTAGGATTTTTTACACGATCAGTTTGAACATAAGGTGGTGTAAATGATTTTCTGAAACTGTTGCCTGCGCATTTTTTTAAATGTAACCAAAAAAAGGACTTAGTCGTATTAGCCATGTCTTTTACAAATTGATGTATAGCGAAAATGCACAATTTATATAAATAGCTCAAATTATTGGCAGCTATCCTGATAAAAATCTTTAAGCATTGGCTGTTCCCGGCTCCCGTAAACGAAAAAAGCATCTCTCCTATACATACACGAGATTTTCTTTAACGTTAACCTTTTAAGATACGGTCAACATTAACGACAGATTATTTTTTTATTAATTTTATCCCTCTAAAGTTCTGTAAAGCATGTATGGTAAAGGGAAAAGTTTAGCTTCTTTAAAATGGCCGCTTATTATTAGTGATTTTATTCTTTTGAATGTGTCTTTTCATTTTACTTTTTTCCTGCTTACTTCTTTACATTATAAATTACCCTCACTTGTTTATTTCAATCATTTACTTCTTTTAAATATTGCCTGGGTATTATCTGCAGTTACTATTAAAATGTATGTGGGTAAAACCTTGAATGCTATAGAGGACATCTATCGCAAAACCTGGCGAATGGTTCTTTTGTTTCTTGTATTTTATATCATAGCTGCAGCTATATTTTCTGTTATTGACAAAGGTTTCCTGGTAACATATGCATCCTTTTCGTTCATTTTTTTTGGTATTAGCCGGTTCATGCTTACTTATGTTTCTTATTATCTTGAGAAAAAAGCAAATAAGTACCGCCGCATTGCTATATTGGGTTACAATGAAGTCGGTATGAAGCTGGCGGAATATTTCCAGCAAAAAAGAAGCTCTTTTTCCTTCCAGGGTTTTTTCGATGATGAGCGTGCTAATTATACCGTTAACTCCGAAGGCAGGATCATAAGCCCTATCGAAAATTGCATCGAGTTTGCTGTTGAGAATAATATCAGCGAAATATATTCAACTATTCTTCCCCACCAGGATGAACAGGTTGATAAGCTGATAGAGCTGGCAGAATCACATTGTGTTCGGGTTAAGTTTGTTTCTGATACCTCTGCGTTTCCTTATTCGACCGATCATCATATCGAATATTTTAATGATTTTCACGTTATCTCTCTCAGGTCTGAACCTTTGTTACGTTCTTTCAACCGCCTGAAAAAACGTGCTTTTGATATTGTTCTCAGCGGGTTTATTATCGTTTTCATATTATCCTGGTTGATCCCTATTATGGCTATTCTTATTAAAATAGAATCTAAAGGGCCGGTTTTTTTCAGGCAGTTAAGATCAGGAAAAAACAATCGTCCTTTCTGGTGCTACAAATTCAGGAGCATGACTGTTAACAGTAACAGTGACTCTTTGCAGGCCACAAAAAATGACAGCCGTATTACTAAAGTAGGTGCATTTTTAAGAAAGACAAGCTTAGACGAGTTTCCCCAATTTCTAAATGTATTACTGGGCGATATGAGCATTGCAGGTCCAAGACCCCACATGCTTAAACACACGGAAGAATACCGGAAAGTTATCAGTAAATATATGGTTCGTCACTTTGTAAAACCAGGTATAACAGGTTGGGCGCAGGTAAATGGTTTTCGGGGTGAAACACAAAAAGCTTACCTGATGCAGAAAAGAGTGGAGCATGATATCTGGTATATGGAAAACTGGTCGCTGATGCTCGATGTACGTATCGTATTTATGACCATCATTAATATTTTTAAAGGAGAAGATAAAGCTTATTAACGTCTTACTTATAACGTTATGGATAATCAATAAAAAGATTTATTCAATATCCCTTTCAAACTTTATTGCCCGCATTTCTTAAATGCGGGCTGTTTTTTTTATAATATTGCTTCCTGATTTACATTTCAAACCAACTGTATTAATGAGATATAAAAGCCTGCTGTTACCTTTTTTTGTAAGCCTGTTTTTTTTGCTTTCTATTACAACTTTTGCACAAAACGGCTATTCATTACAGCTTAGCAAAAAATGGAATTCTTCTCTTTTGTACGAGAATGATAGTTTGAATCATATTACCTGGAAACCTGTTCTTTATACCGATACGCTTGTGGGCAAGCATCCCGGTACCTGGCTCAACAGAAAATTTTTTAATGAACATCTATTACAGGTAGAAAAAGAGAACTTCAATATTTATGGCGATGTGATCTTTGATGAATATATTGGTAAAAGCAAGCGATTTGTAGAAACACCAATGATGAATACAAGAGGTTTTGAGATCTTTGGTAACGTTGGTAAGAAATTTTATTTTGAAACAGGTTTGTATGAAAATCAGGGAAGATTTCCGGGATATGTGGACAGCTTTATACGGAAGTCGAGAATTATACCGGGACAGGCAAGATTTAAAAATATTGGCGATGGTAAAGGGTTTGATTTTAGTTACTCTACGGCCCGGTTGATATATACACCGAACCGGCATCTTTTGTTCGATTTAGGCTATAATAAAAACTTTATAGGTGATGGTTATCGTTCTTTGATGTTGTCTGAATTCAGCACCAATTTTCCTTATTTAAGAACGTCGCTTACTTATGGCAAGTTCCAGTATTCTTTCATGTGGTCCCAATATTTAACCGGACGTGACCCCAGTATCTATGCACTTGGTTTTCCCCGCAAATGGTCGCAAACATTTCTTATTGATTATAAAGCAACTAAAAACCTTACTGTTAGTCTGTTTGAATCTGTTATCTGGCCTGATGAAGATTCGTTACGCAATAAAGATATCAGTCCTTCATTGTTAAGTCCTGTTATGTTTTTACATGG
>JAEZRL010000261.1 GCA_023440945.1 Bacteroidota bacterium | reverse complement strand
GGCTGGATCTGACAAAAACAAAAAAGCCTGCAAATCGTTAGCATTGCAGGCTTTTTTGTTTTTTGCTATTCGGTTGGGCGGAGAGAGAGGGATTCGAACCCCCGGACCTGTTACAGTCAACGGTTTTCAAGACCGCCGCATTCGACCGCTCTGCCATCTCTCCGGGTGCAAAATAAGTGTCTGCTAATTTATCTTCCAAATAAATAATTCAACCCTGCTAAATATTTTTCTTCTTCCTTGCTGATCATCTCCCACAGCCATTGCCCTTACTTGTCTTAATTTTGCCTGAAATATTTTGTTTTGAAGCATCTTTCGGCATTAAATAAATTTTTCTGGAAATATCGGGTAAGGCTGTTCTTAGGAATGATATTCGTTATTGCTTCCAACTATTTCGCCGTACTTGCTCCGGAAATAACCGGTTATGTTGTAAGCAAGGTACAGGAATTATTACCCGGCGCAAAAGCATCTTCTGCGGCAGAAGGTCACGATGGCATGGTTACTTTTTTTATTCGTTGGGTTAATACATTAAGTTTTGAAAAACTGGTAGCAATATGCAGCATCACTATTCTTGTAGTTGCAATATTACGTGGTGTGCTTATGTTCTTTATGCGGCAAACAATTATTGTAATGAGCCGTCATATTGAATATGATCTCAAGAACGAAATATATGCGCATTACCAGCAACTGGATGCCGGCTTTTTTAAATCACACAACACAGGTGATTTGATGAACCGCATCACTGAAGATGTAAGCCGTGTTAGAATGTACACAGGTCCGGCAATCATGTATCTCACAAATCTTGTTGCACTCATAGGTTTTAGCGTGGTGAACATGCTTCGCAAAGATGTTCATCTCACCTTAATGGTATTGGCGCCTTTGCCTCTGCTCGCTGTTACCATTTATCTTGTAAATACCATCATCAATAAAAAAAGCGAGAAAGTACAGGCTTCACTTTCTGATCTTACTACCAATGCCCAGGAATCTTATTCCGGTATTCGTGTTATAAAATCTTTTGTGCAGGAAAAAAATATGCTGCATTATTTTGAAAAGAATAGCGAAGAATATCGTTCAAACGCAGTTGGATTGGCTAAAGTGGAAGCATTTTATTTTCCAAGCATGTCGCTGATGATCGGGTTAAGTACGTTGATAACCGTATTGATTGGCGGACAAATTGCGCTGGCCGATCCTACAAAAGTGGGAATGATAGTTGAATTTGTTTTTTACATCAACATGCTTACGTTTCCTGTAAGTGCGATCGGTTGGGTTGCGAGCATGATGCAACGGGCAGCCGCATCGCAAAAAAGAATAAACGAATTTTTACAAACACAACCGACGATAAAAATTACCAAATCAACCAATAAAGATGGTACATTAACATCGCTTCCATTAAATGGTGATATTCTTTTCGATAATGTTTCGTTCACTTATCCGCAAACAGGCATTAAAGCTTTGCAGCATTTTTCTTTATGTATAAAAGAAGGACAAAAAATTTTGATATTAGGCCGTACAGGCAGTGGCAAATCAACACTTGCACAATTGCTTCTGCGCTTTTATGATCCTGATGAAGGAAAGATCCTTGTCAACAATAAAAACATAAAAGATTTCCCTGTCCGCAATCTTAGAGAACAAATTAGTTATGTGCCACAGGATGTTTTTTTATTCAGCGATAGTGTTGCTAATAATATAAGATTTGGTGTTCCCGGTGCAACGCAGGAACAAATAGCGCAGTCTGCTTTATATGCAAGTGTAAGTAACGAAATTCTTGGTTTAAGCAATGGTTATGATACATTGGTTGGTGAAAGAGGTGTAACATTAAGCGGCGGACAAAAGCAACGCATCTCCATTGCAAGAGCCTTATTAAAAGGGCCGCAGATAATGATATTCGACGATTGCTTAAGCGCTGTTGATGCAAGAACAGAAAATGAGATCATCACCAATCTTAATCATTATCTTGAAAATAAAACAGCTATCATTATTACACATCGAATCTTCACTGCTATACATTTTGATCAAATTATTATGCTTGATGATGGTAAGATAATCGAACATGGTACACACAAACAACTGTTAGCTTTAAATGGTGAATATGCCGAGTTATATCGCTTGCAGATACGAAGCGAACAAAACAAAGAAGCGCAGGTTGATTAAATTTGTTGCATTCTTTTGTAACAATTTTTTTGCAATTTCAAAACAATACTATATTTGTGCCGTTCTAAAAATCATTAAACCAAAATCTATTTCACTGTGGCGTACGAAAACAACGACAAAAAAATGGAAAGCGTGTATAGCAAACGTATCAGGGCCGGAAAAAGAAGAACTTATTTTTTTGATGTGAGATCAACCCGTGGTAACGACTACTATCTTACCATTACAGAAAGCAGAAAACGTTTTAATGATGATGGATACGACAGGCATAAAATTTTTCTTTACAAAGAAGATTTCAACAAATTCATCAAAGCTTTAGGCGAAGCAGTTGATTATGTAAAAACAGAACTAATGCCTGACTTTGATTTTGATGCCTTTAACCATGAATATCCCGAAGCTGTTGAAGAAACTGCCACCGCAGATGAAGTCATCGATATAACTGCAACTCCTTCAACCAATCATTCTTCGGAAGAAGTAGATAAGTGGTAAAAAATTATTTGTAAAACAAGGCTGTCATTTTCCTGACGGCCTTTTTTCATTTCTGTTTTGTAGTTTTTAGATTACCGGCTTCCGTACTTCTATTAAGCATTGTTGTGTCACTCACTTGTGCGCTTTGTTCTTTTATCAACTGGTTTTCCCTCACAGAAGATTCCTCTTTTCTTAATCACAGTCATTCTTTTTATTTACTAATAAGTTGCTAGTCAGCGATTCACGGTTGTTATCTGCCTGCCAAATTCCCAACAGAATAAATTTTCAACTACATTCGTTATTGTAACAATGCCTGTGAGAAAAAGATAAATATTATTGTATGCAAAAAAAGGTGCTTTTTTATTTGTTCATGCTGCTATCAGTTGTACAAACCAAAGCTCAATTGTTCCCTTTAAATATTGATTCAAAAGTTTCCAATGCTCAACTGATTACAGAAGGAAGGGTGATAGATCAAAAAAGTTTCTGGAACGATAAACACACGATGATCTATACTTCCAACACTATTGAAATGTATAAAATTTTCAAAGGGCAGGTTTCTTCTTCAACAATCGAAGTGCTTACACAGGGCGGCGTAGTGGATGATTACGCCATTATTGCCAGCGATCTGCTGCAGTTGAATAAAAACCAGGTTGGTATCTTTTTTCTGCAGCCAAATGAAATGCGTATAAAATCACCTTTCACAAACAAAGAACTCATGGATGTTTATGGCAGCGACCAGGGTTTTTTGCGTTACAATCTAAATGCCGGCAAAGCTTATGCTCCTTTTGCTGTTTATAAAAATATTGAAGCCACTTTGTATAAAACACTTCAACAAAAAACAGGTGCAACAATGCGTGTGGTTGATAATTCTTTCCAAATAAAAACTGCCCAACCTTCTTCATCTGTTATGCGTGGTGGTTCGGTTGCAAGCATTTCTGCTTTTTCACCTGCAACTGTATACGCAGGTGCATTAAATGACGAATTAAATAACATATTAACGATAACCGGCTCGGGTTTTGGAACGGCAAGCAGTGGAAAAGCAATCCTGTTTAAAAGTGCAGATGATGATAACGAAGATCCAACTTATCAAATTGATTACAACTCGCCTTATATCATCTCGTGGACGGATAATGAAATAAAAGTAAGAGTTCCATCAAAAGCTGCAACAGGCATATTTGCTATTAAGATAAGCGATGCTGATACTACTTTTTCAACAACCCCATTAAAAGTTTTCACCGCTATACTTAATGCAGAGTTTACCATTAACGGTAAAAAAGTTGTGAAAGAGCCGCGTTTAATGAATACCAACACGCAGGGTGGTTATACCATTTTATACAGCACAAGCACAGCAGGCAAAGGAAAAAACATAAATACTTCTCCTGAAAAAGCTACTTTTCAAAGAGCATTGAATACATGGAAAGAACAGGTTGGAGCAAACATTCTTGAAGGTGGCACCACAACCATGCAAACAGTTGATCCTGGTGATGGTAACAACATTGTTATGTTCGATAACAAAAACACAGGTAACCCGCCTCTTGCCGATGGTGTGTTGGCCACTACTTACAATTCTTTTTCCATGTGCAGCAATGCCAGTTATGGCGCACAAAAACCCGGTTTTGATATGGTTCTTCGCAATGAAGGTGTGTCAACAGGAACCATTGCTTTTACAGAAGGTCCTTGTTTTCCAGCGCAACGCGGAAATAATATCGAACTCGATCTTGAAACAATTATTTTGCATGAGTTAGGTCATGCGCTTAATCTTGCACATATCAACGATAGTTACGAAGGCGACAGCTATACAACCGTAAATCCGCCGAAACTGATGAATTATTCTTTGTTGCCTTATGTTACAAGAAGATCGCTTGATGCATCCGCTTATAAAGGTGCTTTATATGCTGTTACACCGCAAACCACTCTAAGCTTTGGTAACTGCGGATTGTCTTCAACCCAAATGCAACCTATAGCAACAACGCCGGTAGCAAACGATGAATGTCCAACTGCCTTTCCAACAACACCCACAATTATTGGAACAGCTATCACTTTCGATCTTGTTCATGCAACAAGTAATGCTACAGGCGATCCTAAGTTTGAACAGGTAACCTGTAATGGCGATGGCGTTCAGGTGACGAACAATGCTTATTACGCGATTATGACGAACAGTTCCGGTGGTGATATAAACATTGCTGTTTCAGATTATACAACCTCACCTGCTGATCTGGCATCCTGTACGGGACAAGGCATTAGAATGGCGGTGTATAAAGTAAATGCCTGCCCGGTAGGTCAGCAATTCCCGACACCTGTTTACTGCAATAAAAACTTTAATGGCAATGGAAACATGACTTTGCAATCTTTGGCGCCAAACACAACTTACCTGTTATATTTCGATGGTATAAGAAATACAAAAGCCGTGTTTAAAGCAACTTTTACCGGTTCTGCATTTGTAACAGGCGAACCGCCAACAGGTACCAGCAGTGTTACTGTTTATCCCAATCCGGTTACAGACAAATTAAGAGTAAACATTGCAAGCACGGACGGGGGTACTTATGCAGTAAGGGTTGTAGATATGGCAGGACGTATTTTGCAATCTGCCTCTTATACGGTTCCGGTTGGCGGACAAGTGCTTGAAGTTCCCTTCAAACAATTTAGTGCAGGCGTTTATATTGTACATGTTCTGGATAACGAAAACAATATTTTACTGAAACAAAAGATAGTAAAACAGAATTTTTAGCAGCGTTCATAACATTGGCTTTCTATTAAACTACTGTGTCATTATTTTTGATGCGACCAGAGTAATTATTTCAACCACTATTGGTCGAAAAATTTTGGTTCACTTTAAAGTCGGGACAATCAAAGATTCTTTAATAAGGGATTTAGCGACTAAGATTTGGGTGAAAATATTGATTTCAATATAACTTCAGATGAGATGTAGTTATGCTGAAGAATAATGAGCGACGCTAAGTGCTGAATAAGGAACAAAGCGTACAAGTGAGTGACACAACGATGCATCATAGAAGCATTGAAGCCTGTAACTTAAAAAATATATCAATTAAAGCAAGCAAGATGAAACGGGACATGTAAATCTTTAATACACGAGAAAGAAAATGCGGGGTTCCATCTAGGCTATAAAAACAATAAAAATTTCAGATGAATGAAGCTATTGAACAATTGAAAGAAGCTGTTGAATTATCACCTGATAATATTCCATTGCGTTTGGCATTGGCCGAACAGATGCAACGCGAAGATTTGTTGACCGAAGCTGCAGAGCAATATAACGAAGTATTGAAAAGAAATTACGGTAATTATAAAGCACGTAAAGGTCTTGCCAACATTTATTACAAGCAAAAGAAATATTCTGCGGCAATCGTTGTATTTGAGGATTTGTTTAAAGAAAAGGCTTTGAATTGGGAAGATATGGTTGTGTTTGTTCGGTGTTTGATAAAAGAAGATTCCTACGGAGAAGCTGTTGATGTGTATAAAAAAGTGCTGGATGAAAACCCGACATTCAAAGACGATGACATAGATTCTATTTTGCGGATGCCTTCATCAGGAAGCGCAATTTTCGAGAGTGATGAAGATGAGGAGCAGGATGATCTTTTTGGCGATGACTTTGGTGGCAGAGCGAACAAACCTCATTTTTTTATGGAGAAACCGGATATGAAGTTTGAAGATGTTGGCGGTATGCAGAAGGTGAAGAATGAGATCGCGATGAAGATCATTCAGCCTTTGAAGAACCCGGAGATGTATAAAGCTTTTGGCAAGAAAGCCGGTGGAGGCATTTTATTATATGGTCCTCCGGGTTGTGGCAAAACATATCTCGCAAAAGCAACGGCAGGAGAAATTGAGGCAAGGTTCATTAATATTGGTTTACATGATATTCTTGACATGTGGATGGGTAACAGCGAGAAAAATTTACACGCCGTTTTTGAACAAGCCAGAGAGAATGCGCCTTGTGTTTTATTTTTTGATGAAGTGGATGCTTTGGGCGCAAGTCGCAGCGATCTTAAACAAAGCAGCATGCGCCATGTTATCAACCAGTTTCTTGCAGAAATGGATGGCGTTGAGAATAGCAATGAAGGGGTTTTGATCTTAGCTGCCACCAATGCGCCGTGGAGTGTTGACAGCGCTTTTAGAAGACCGGGCAGATTTGACAGAGTGATTTTTGTTGCGCCTCCTGATGCTGCAGGGCGAGAAGAAATCTTGCGACAGCATTTAAAAGGAAGACCGGTTGATAATGTGGATATAAAAGCAGTAGCAAAAGTTACAGAAGAATATTCAGGCGCCGATCTTAAAGCTCTTATTGAAATTGCGGTGGAGGCTAAATTGGAAGAATCTTTGGCTAAAGGAAAGATAGAAAACATAACTACAAAAGATCTGCTCAAAGCAGTTAAAGAGCATAAAGCAACAACTACAGAATGGTTCAGCACAGCACGCAATTATGCTTTGTATGCAAACGAATCGGGTTTATACGATGATATATTAAAGTACCTGAAACTGAAGAAATAGAAGAACTGATGTTTGTAAGCAATACGCATATACAAAGAGCAAGATTATTGTTATCGCAGGGAAGAATAAAAGATGCAGAAAAAGAAATTGGTTATGCATTGAATGAAGATCCTGACGACGATGAAGCATTAATGATTTTGGCAGAATGCAAACTTGATTCTAAAAATTATACAGAAGCATTAAGTCTTTTAAAGAATTGTATCGCTGTCAATCCTGCAAATGACCGGCCTTATTATCTCATGAGTTTTTGTCATTACCGGATGCACACAAATGGCGAAGCAATAAGTTATATAAAACAAGCTCTTTATATCAATCCTTATTTCTCCGCGTATTATGGTTTGTATGCGTACATTTTATTGGATATGAAACGGTATGAAGAAGCGTTAAACCATGCTAATGAAGGCCTGGCTATAAACGCTGAAGATTTAACCTGTTTGAACGCACGTTCACAGGCTTTGTTTCGTTTAAAGAATAAAGAAGAAGCTTTTGAAACCATAAAAGAAGCACTCGCAATTGATCCTGAAGATGATTTTACTCACACCAATTATGCCTGGCATTTCTTAGAAAAAGGAAAACACAAGGATGCAAGAAAACATTTTCGTGAAGCATTAAGAATAAATCCCAACAACAGCAGGGCAAGACAAGGTTATAAAGAATCACTCAAATCAAATCTTCCGCCTTATCGCTGGATGCTTATGTTCTCGTTGTGGTTATCCTCCAAATCAAAAAAAGTAAAATGGGCAACCATTATTGTTATATGGCTTGTTGTGCGTTTATTATCCGGCGCTTCTGATGCTGCAGGTTTTAGTTTATTAGCTTATATCTTAGTTGGTTTGTACCTGCTTTTTGTGATCTTTTCCTGGGTGGGGACATCACTTGCCAATTTGATGTTGCTTTTTAATGCAGAAGGCAAATTTGTACTTACATCCAATGAGAAAAAAATAGCGGCAGCCGTAGGCTTCACATTGCTTACAGCCATTTTAGTGGCGGTGTTTGGCAGTTATTTGCCAACTGTAAAAGACGATAATTATTTATTCTCTTCACTTATCATACTCACGTTATTATTACCCTTAAGCAGGATGGAAAATTATACTATGCTGCGATTAAAAAAGGTCTGGTTCATCTACACAATTGTATTGCTTGTTTTGGGCTGTGCAGCATCCGTTGCCTTACTGCTTACTGGTAATGAAGCTGTGATTCAATGCGCTTTTATTTACCTCGCTGCCTTAGCAATTTATACATGGGGAACTGCACTAACGTAATAAAGTGATCCAGCCACTTTGAAAGTGTCAGACCTGACAAGGTATTAATAATGCAGAAGATTGATGCCGAAATATAAGCGCTGCCGTAAGCTTTCATTGCGAGGGGAGCATATTACTATTTAATCACGCCTGTACGGGGTTGATTAATGTTTATTGTTGATCAGAAAATTATACAAACAATTCGCCGTTTTCCGGATCACTGTATTGTAACCTTCTGTATAACCCGGTTTACATCCGTTTGTAATCACCACGATTCCGAACTTCTCCTTTGGGTTAAAGAACATGGAACTGAATAGTCCATAAGCCGATCCAGTGTGACCTGTCATTGTTTTTCCCGGAATAAGATTCTTTGTTTTCAATAGTGCCAAACCATAACCTTCTTTTTCCGTTAAAGGTGTTTGCATAATCCTGGCGCTTTTCTTTTTGATGATCCTTGTTCCATTAGCTCTACCCTGGTTCATGTGCATGATCATATAGCGGGCCAGGTCTTGCGCTGATATCTTCATGCCACCGGTAGCTGAAAAAACAGGAGTGCTATAACCCATAACATAATTTGCAATATCTTCCCTGCGCGGAGCATAAGCCATCGGTTGAGCTACTAAAGTTTTCAGCGAATCATCAAAATCATAAAGTGTAACAAAGCGGGTACTGTCCAATCCATCTACCCAATATCCGCCATGAAGATTTAGTGGCTCAAGAATGTGTTTTTGTACATAACGGTCAAACCGCTCACCGGAAGTTCTTTCAATAATTGTCCCAACCATATTGAAGTTGAGATTGCAATATTCGTAACCGCTACCCGGCTCATAATCATTATAACATTTTTCCCAACCAGGATTTTTTGAAGGATTGATGGCATCGAGAGTGAAATAACCCTCACTGTCGTTGAGCGAAGAACGATGCGACAGAAGCATCTTCAAAGAAATAACGGTATTGGGAAATTTAGGATTACGCACCTTAAAACCAATGAGATTGCTTACATCATCATCCAGCGATAATTTTTTTGCTTCCACCAGTTGCATAATGCCGGTAGCTGAAAAAGACTTGGAAATGGATGCTATGCGGAATAAATCCTCATCCGTAAGCGGTTCATTTCTTTCTTTATTCTTCAAGCCAAAGGAATGTATATAGAACAATTTTCCTTTCTTAACTACTGCAACTGATAGTCCTACTACTTCATTCTGTTGCATGATCTCAGCAATTGCAGCTTCAGCTTTTGAAACCTGGCTAAAAGAGTGTGATGA
>JAEZRL010000225.1 GCA_023440945.1 Bacteroidota bacterium | reverse complement strand
AAAATTTTTTGTGGATAAAGCTTTGTCTTTACTCGTCTTTTGTTCTCTGTTCGTCTGTTTGTAACATTTCAACCGGTTTCTTTCCATTAAGTGCCTGGTGAGGTCGCTCATGGTTATAGTAGTACATATACTGCAGCAATTCCTCTTTTAGTTCTTCTATCGAATCAAAATCTGTATCTATAATTAAATCCTCCTCCATTGTCCTCCAAAATCTTTCTACTTTACCGTTGGTTTGAGGACGGTAAGGTTGAATGTAGCAATGCTTAACACCCATTTCAATAAGTAGCCTTTCAAATGGATGATTCATCTTGTTCTTAGTGCCCCTGTTACCGAACTCACTTCCATTATCTGACATAATCTCTTCAAACTGTATATGATAATGGGCCTTGAGTATATTGAGGCAGCGCATCGCTCCAAACATCACACTTAAACTATCGATATTTTCAATGATCTCCGCCCAGGCTACCCTGCTGTAATCGTCTACAATTGCCACTATATAAAGCTTTTGTGTCTGATTGCCAATAACATGTTTACTCAAATAATGTGTATCGATATGGCCTAATTGCCCCATACGCTCTTTGATAATTTTACGCCTCTGTTCTTTCATTTCGGGGCGCATCCTGTTAAGATTGTGCCGGTTGCAAATATTGTAAACTCCCGATGCTGACAACTTAAAGATATTATCTTTTTGCTCAGAGATAATGGAAGCAATTTCATACTTATTGTTACCTCTCTTTCTTAATTCAATGACCTTTTTCTCTAACTCCTCGCAAGGCCTGCGGCTCTTGAACTTTGGACCTCGTTTTCGCGGCAACAGATCCCAACTCTTACCTGACTGCCGATACCTTCCATAATACTTTAAAAAATTTTTCTTATCAATCTTTCTTGCCGCAGCCCAATCTTTGACGTACACAAAATCAGGATGCTCACCTGCCTTAATCTGCTCATACTCGATAATAAAATCGTTATACCTGCTAATGCGTTCACGATATAAAGTGTTATCACCTTTTAAAGGATTATTCATAAAACAGAATTTTTTTCTTACTCAAAATTCTGTCCTCGAATTAGTTGACCTTTTCAAGTGCGACGCAAGTAAAGCCAAATTGAAATACAAAAGCCGGGTACAAAAAAATTATTCACTTTACTTTCGACAACGTAAATAGTATCTTCGCCGCCTTATGACAAAGTTTGCGCATGACGATGTGGTTCCGTATCAAAACAGCAATCTGAATAAAAAACAACAGGTGGCTAAGATGTTCGACAGCATTGCTTTTCGCTACGATTTTTTGAACCGGTTTCTTAGTGCCGGAATTGATGTGAAGTGGCGCAAAAAAGCGATACTTCAACTGAAAGAAATTGAACCAAAAATAGTGCTCGATGTGGCAACAGGAACGGCAGATGTTGCCTTAATGACTTACGATTTGTTGAAGCCTGAAAAAATTACCGGCATTGATATTTCAGAAGGCATGCTGGAACTAGGCCGCAAAAAAATTGAAGCGGCAGGATTGCAAAAAGCGATTGAACTAAAGCAGGGTGACAGCGAAGCCATTAACTTTCCTGATAATTATTTTGATGCAGTAACGGTTGCTTTTGGTGTGCGCAACTTCCAAGACCTTGAAAAAGGTTTGCATGAAATGTACCGTGTTTTAAAACCCGGCGGAAAGCTTGCAGTGCTGGAGTTTTCAAGACCAAAAAACATTTTGTTCAAAACTCTTTGCAACATTTATATGAACATTATTACACCCAATGCAGGGCGGATTTTTGCAAAGAATAAAGATGCTTATCGATATTTAAATAATTCTGTTCAAACATTTCCTGAGAGAGAGAATTTCATAAACATTCTTACTAAAAACGGTTATAAGAATACCTATTTTAAACCGCTCACACTTGGCATTTGTTGTATGTATTTTGGCAGTAAGTAAAGCTTCCATCCTTTCTTTAAGTTTTACATTTTAGAAATTTACACATTGTGTAATTTGCATCATGCCTTTTCAATTACATTCTCCATACCAGCCTTCGGGTGATCAGCCTTCGGCAATTGGCCAACTAACAGAAGGAATTTTTAACGGCGAAAAATACCAGACCTTATTAGGAGTTACGGGAAGTGGTAAAACATTCACGATGGCGAATGTTATTCACAACGTTCAACGACCAACGCTTGTATTAACGCATAACAAAACGCTGGTTGCGCAATTGTATGGTGAGTTCAAACAGTTTTTTCCGGATAATGCGGTTGGATATTTTGTAAGTTATTATGATTATTATCAGCCCGAAGCTTACATGCCCGTGAGCGATACCTACATTGAAAAAGATCTGAGTATAAATGAAGAACTGGATAAACTTCGCCTGCAGGCAACATCACAACTCTTAAGCGGAAGAAGAGATATTATTGTTGTTGCAAGTGTGAGCTGCATTTATGGTATTGGGAATCCTGCAGAGTTTGAAAATGGCATTATAAGAATAAGCAAAGGACAGGTTATATCAAGACAAGGTTTTTTGCACGCCTTGGTGAATTCATTATACAACAGAAGTCAGGGTGATTTTACAAGAGGAACTTTTCGTGTGAAAGGCGACACGGTTGATGTTAATCTTCCTTATGCGGATTATGGCTACCGCATTACTTTTTTTGGCGATGAAATTGAAGAAATAGACAGCCTCGAATTATCAACGGGAAAGCGTATTTCTTCCTTGCAGGATGCAGCGATATTTCCCGCCAATTTATACCTCGCTCCAAAAGATATTATGCAGCAGGTGATGTACGAGATTCAGGATGAGATGCGGGCACAGGTAGAATACTTTACCGGCTCCGGAAAATTTATTGAAGCGCAACGCATAAAAGAACGTGTTGAATATGATCTTGAGATGATTCGTGAACTGGGGTATTGCAACGGGATCGAAAACTATTCGCGTTTTTTTGACAGAAGAAAACCGGGTTCAAGACCCTTCTGTTTACTCGATTATTTCCCTAAAGATTTTTTATGTGTGATTGATGAAAGCCATCAAACCATTCCGCAAGTTGCAGGCATGTATGGTGGTGACAGAAGCAGGAAACTTGTGCTCGTTGATTATGGTTTTCGCTTGCCGAGCGCTTTGGATAACAGGCCGCTTAATTTTTATGAATTTGAAAGAATGGTGGACCAGGTTGTTTTTGTCAGCGCCACTCCCGGTGATTATGAATTGGAAAAAACTGGTGGCGTAGTGGTAGAACAAGTTGTTCGTCCTACAGGTCTGCTCGATCCGCCCATTGAAATAAGACCAAGTGTTAATCAGATTGATGACCTTCTCGATGAAATTGATAAACGTGTGCAGAAAGGCGATCGTGTTTTAGTAACAACGCTTACTAAACGCATGGCCGAAGAAATGGATAAATATCTTGGAAGAATAAACATTAAATCAAAATACATTCACAGCGATGTAGATACGCTTGAACGGGTAGAAATATTACGACAGTTGCGTTTGGGAGAGATTGACGTCCTGGTTGGCGTAAATTTATTACGCGAAGGCCTGGATCTTCCCGAAGTTTCGCTTGTTGCCATTTTGGATGCGGATAAAGAAGGTTTTTTGCGTAACGAAAGATCGCTAACCCAAACCGCAGGAAGAGCCGCAAGAAACGTAGATGGTCTTGTTATTTTTTATGCCGATACCATGACGGAAAGCATGCAGCGTACCATTGATGAAACAAACCGTCGTCGTGAAAAACAGATCGCTTACAACACCGAACATGGCATCACGCCAAGAACGGTAAAGAAAACCAAGGAACAGGTATTTGCGCAAACCTCGGTGCTTGATATCAAAGGTTATGATCCCGCCAATCCTTATGCGATACAGGGCGATGAAGACATTATTAAAACACAGGCAGCCGAAGAAGAAGTGGTGTACAAAACCATTCCGCAAATGGAGAAGGCCATTGCCAAAGTGAAAAAAGAAATGGAAAAAGCAGCCCGTGATCTTGACTTTATGGAAGCCGCCAGACTGCGGGATGAAATGTTCAAGATGCAGAAAGAATTGGAAGGAATGAAGTAGGGTTATTATTTAGCCAGCTTTTTGTACTGCTGTGATGCGTCCATTAAGCCTGACCATTCATTTCAGGTTCGTACAACGATACATTTGATTCTTTTTGCCACATAATTCAAATAGTTATTGCAGATAAAAATTGTTTTATTGTTTTATTCTCCCGCAACTTTCAAAGCCTTTTCTATAAGCTCATCCGTTAATCTGAAATTTGTTTTACTTAGTTCAGTTAAAACAGATTTCAAACTCGCAAGAATTCCTTTTGTCTTTGCATCAATCAAAATACCTATCGTTCCTGTGATTCTTAGCCCAAGCCCTTCAGCTATCTTTCGGGCTTTATAATCATCAATAATAATAAGAGAATCTTTATTTTCAAGTGCCAGGGCAATAGCACTTGCTTCTCCTTTATCAATACTCATCTTTGAAATTTTATGGAATACGTTTGGAGAAGGGTTTATTATTTTTATAAAATCAGGTAAAGGTTTTCCAAACTCTTCAACAAGAACATCAGTTACGACGACAATTCCAAAAAGCGCTTTAAGAATATGAAGTTGATTAATTTTATCCAGACTGATAAGGCAACTGGTATCAGAGATGATAATTCTTTGCATTCTTTACATCTCTTTCCAAATCAGTTGCAGGATAGTTAAAAACTGATACCCCATAATCGCCTAATGCTTCCATGAAATTTCTTTTTGTTAATCCCGCAAGCTCTGCGGCTTGTCCCAAAGAAAGTTCACCTTTTTCATAAAGCCTTGAAGCGAGGATCATCTTTGCTTCCTGCTCATTGATATTTAGCTGATCCGGGATATTTATAGCTAAGGTTCGCATGGTTTAAAGTTATGAAAATTATAAAGACTACTGTGAAAGCTTCAGTCTTTTAGAAAGATAAGTTTTCATTTATTTTGTCTATTTCTGCATTAGCGATCTGCTTCATAAGCATTTGACGCCATCGTCTCACAAATAACTCAACCACCAGTCTTTATGGTTGCGTTTGTATTCGCTAAACCATTTGCATACAGGATAAAGTGCAAGTACAATGCAAATCCATACGAGATATACAATACCAAGTGAATAGCCTTCGCCTGCTGCAACAAAGTTTGGGACAAGAAAGTCATGCGGCTGCAATCCTTCCGCAAAGGAATGACCTCTGGCAAGAAAGAAACTAGCAGATACTAAATGAATAAGAAAAAAATGCAGCACATAATACAAAAAAGGTACACGCCCATACACCGTAATAAATTTTGATAGTTTATTGTTTGCTCCTTCTGTAAAAGCAAGAAATAGCAATGCAATGCCTACTGTTGCGCACATGAACAATAAAGAAGGCGGATACTTTTCAACTTTGATAAAAGAAAGAAAAGTATATAAACTATTTTTTTGTGGAGACCATGTTCCGGGATCGCCGTAGCTATTGGTATATCTTAAAACAACAAAGAATAACAGCAGAGAGGCACTGGTGATAAAAAGCATTTTTCGCCTGGCAACTCCTTCATACATCAAAAATAGTTTTCCAAAACAATAGCCTAACATCATTAAACCTGTCCACGGCAAAAAAGGATAGAAAATAAACAACGAATGCTGTGCAGATAATTTATATACGCCAACATGATGCAAAAGAGCGTACCACCAACAGGCGCATGTTTTAAACCGGCTTCATAATAATCGAGCAGGTTATGGCCGAATACAATTATTAATCCGAGTATAAGAATGGCGGTATAGGGCAAACGTATGATGAAGGATAAAACGACCATGCTTATTCCGATAGCCCAGATAACCTGCAAGGCAATAAGACTAAAATGTATATCGAAACTAAATTCAAGATTAACAATAAAAATTTCGACGAATACAAGCCATACACCCCTTGTAAAAAGAAATAAGCTTAATTCTTTTTTTGATTTTCGCAGGCTTTGAAAAAAGATGGAAGCACCTGCAAGAAAAACAAAATTAGGAGCACATAAATGCGTTATCCATCGGGTGTAATATAATAACGGCGTTGTAGTAGCAAGATTTAAAGGATCATCCGTCCAGGCAGTTGTATGAAAAAAATCACGGGTATGATCCAACGCCATAATGATCATGATCAATCCACGCAGAAGATCAATAGAGTTTATCCTCTTAGTAGTTGTGGGAGAATGCAGCTTTATATGGCTTACTCCTGTTGCGGTAGTGATCATCCAATAAAAATAATTTTAAAGATTGAGATTAAAAAGAGGCAAGAAAAAACAGGTCTTCATTATCCAACCTTATTTTCGTACTGCGTTTACCTGCGTTCTTATTTTAAATCATTGCGTTTATTTTATCATTTTTGCAGGTTTTTGCGTTTTTAATAATTTTTATTAAGTTTGTTTTAACAAACTAACTAATGCTAAAAAAGGAAAGGCAATCATTCATTTTGCATGAACTGAACCTGCATAACAGAGTTTTGTCGGCAGACTTAAGTAAACGTATGAACGTTTCTGACGACACCATCCGAAGAGATCTGCAGGAATTGTCTGAAGCCGGAGAAATTATAAAAGTACATGGAGGCGCTATCTCTCCGGCATTTTATAACTCGCATTCCCTCCCGAAAAAAATATATGCTTATGAAGAAAAAAAGATAATTGCCAAAAAAGCTGTTCAGCTTATACAAAAAGGAATGTTTGTGCATACCACTGGCGGCACAACAATTATTGAAATGGCAAGAGCTTTACCGCCTGATCTCAATGCAACATTTATCTCCGGAAGTATACCTGCATTGGCAGAATATATTCTTCATCCAAATATTGAAGTAATAGCAATTGGAGATAAGGTTTCAAAAAATTCGATGATCACGGTAGGCCACGAAGCGATTTCAAAAATAAAGGATCTAAAAGCTGATCTGTGTTTTTTAGGCATCAATGCCATCAACCTTAAGACAGGTGTTTCCGATAACGATTGGGAAGTAGCACAGATAAAAAAAGCAATGATATCATCTGCTGAGAAACTTGTTTGCCTTACTATTTCAGAGAAGCTGAATTCACAACAACCGATACAGATCTGTGATCTTGAAAAAATAGATATGCTTATCACAGAATTATCACCAGATGATGCAAAGCTTAAGCCGTATGCAGATGCCGGCATTACAGTTTTATAAGAATTGTAATAAATATTAATTACCAACTAACGATGAACTGCTACAAAAGAAACGATACTCTTTTACTCATTTTATTCAGTTTGCTTTTATCACCACTTTCAAAAACAATTTTATGATTGCGCTAAAACAGTTTTCATTATGTTTTGCGGGTTTGCTGTTTTATTTAATAAGCAGTGCGCAAAGCAAAACCATTACAGGTAAAGTTTCTGCCGCCGAAACTTCCGGGCCACTTGCAAGTGTTACGGTTACTGTAGTGGGAACAAACCGTTCAACAATTACAGATGCGGAGGGAAATTTTTCTATTACTGCAAGTGAAGGCCAAACGCTTCGGTTTTCGTACATTGGTTATGCTGATAAGGAAGTACCGGTTGGCGCATCAAACTCACTTTCAGTTTCACTAAGCTCTACAGGACCAAACACTTTACAGGATGTAGTTGTGGTTGGTTATGGAACGCAGAAAAAGGCGAATCTTACAGGCGCCATATCCACTGTGGATGTTAAAAAAACATTACAGGGCAGACCAATTGCCGATGTGGGAAGAGGCCTTCAGGGAGCCGCTTCAGGTTTAAGCGTAATAATACCAAGTGGTGAAGTAGGATCGGACCCTATTATTAAGATCAGGGGCCAAATGACTTCATTTCAAGGAGATAGTAAACCGCTGATTTTATTAGATAATGTTGAAATTCCGAGCATACAAATCGTAAACCCCAACGATATTGCTTCTATTACTGTTTTGAAGGACGCTGCAGCAGCTTCTATTTATGGCGCAAAAGCTTCTAATGGTGTTATACTCATCACTACTAAAAAAGGCTCAGGAACCGCTAAACCACAAATAACCTATTCTAATAACTTCTCATGGCAAAATGTTTGGAAAGATCTGGAAATGGGGGAAGTTAATGCGCTGAAATATACCGTCGATGCAGCAGAGCGAATAGGTACTACTACCCCGGTTGGCGCATTCTATTATGTTGACAGAGCCAGCTATTTAAAAGCAGTAGAATGGCAAAAGATGTACGGCGGCAGCATCGGTCCTGATGATCCCACTGTTTTTGGCCGCGACTGGTATGTACAAGGAGCCAGTAACCAGAAAATGGGCGTAAGAACTTATGATCCTTATGATTATATGGTGAAAGAGTGGGCTCCTACGCAACAACATGATCTCACTGTTGGACAAACACTTGGTAAAACTTCTTACAACATTAGCCTGGGTTTACTGGATCAAAGTGGTATGATAAAACCTGCTAAAAAGGATGGATTTACGCGTTACAATGCCGCAATGAGAGTATCAAGCGAAATAAACAAATACCTTACAGTTCGCAGTGGAGCGATGTATTCAAGAAGGGATAAAGAATATCCTTATGTAACCAGCTCTACAACGGCAGATCCATGGTTATACCTGTATAGATGGGGACCTTTATATCCTTTTGGTAATGATCAGAACGGAGACCCGATCCGCAGCCCGGTGAGCGAAGCAGGTGCAGCTAATACTGCCGGCATTTTGCAGAACTATCTTAATGTAAGCTTAGGTGCTACACTTAATTTTACAAATAACTGGAAATTAGATTTTGATTATACCTACAGTAACCAGGAGGAAATATGGAAAAGACCGGGAACAAGATATACAGCACGAAATTCATGGGTAGCGCCAAAAGCAAGGGTTGATGCTGATGGGAATCCGGTATATGTTGACAGTACCGGAAATGTAGTAAATTCCACAGCTCCGGGAGCTATGCCTGCTTTTGATCTATCATACGACACATATACTTCCTTAGGGGCAAATCCTGATCACATTTATCGCCGGGCTACTCATTTTAATAGCAGTACTATAAATGCTTTTACAACTTATAACCTGGATGTGAATGCGGATCATAATTTTAAATTCATTTTGGGTGTTAATCGTGTTGCAGCAACAACAGAATGGCAATCGCAGCAGGTTAACCAGTTAACAGATATTCATAACCCGGAATTTAATTTTGCTGTAGGCGCTCCTCCTATTGTAGATGGTGATAAAACATGGGAATCTCAACTGGGTTATTTCGGTCGTATAAACTATGCTTTCAAAAATAAATATCTCCTGGAAGGAAATCTGCGCTATGATGGCTCCTCTAAATTTCCTAAAGATTTATGGTGGAGATGGTTTCCGTCATTCTCCGCAGGATGGGTGTTGAGCGAAGAAGAATTTATGCAATGGACTAAACCCGTGCTTCAATTCCTGAAAGTTAGAGGATCCTATGGAACTATTGGTGATCAAACTGTTCCAAACACTTTATACTTACCGTTAATGGGAAGTGGCCTTTCCTCCTGGATTGGTGCTAATGGTTCAAGGGCTCCGTATGTGGGTACACCACCTGCTATTGTTCATGATATAACCTGGCAGGATATCGAAACAACAAACTTTGGTGTAGATGCAGGCTTTTTCAAAAATAAGCTGAACGTCACTTTCGACATTTACCAAAGAAATACCAATAACATGATCGTTCCGTTAGAAGGTATTCCATTAACTTTTGGTACAGGTGCTCCACAGGGAAATTTTGGATCATTACAAACAAACGGATGGGAACTTACACTTGAGTTTAATCATAGGTTCCAAAATGGCTTAGGTATTAACTTCAGGGGAAACATTTCAGATGCAAAAACCATTATTAATGAATACGGTACCTCTACAGGCGTTAACAGCAATTATAATGGAAAAGATATAGGTGAAATATGGGGATACAGAACAGACAGATTATATCAAATGGAAGATTTTGAATTAGGACCGGATAAAAAACCTCAATTAATTACACTTACTGCTAATGATGTTCCGGAGGAGTATGTAGGTAAGAAGGCTTATAAATTAAAAGCAGGACCGAATGGTGAAAAACCCGTATACCAGGTATTCCTGCAAAACTCGTCCAACTTCTTCTTTGGTCCTGGTGATGTCAAGTTTAAAGATATGAACGGCGATGGTGTTATTGATAATGGTAGCGCATTATTGTCTGATCATGGAGACCTGGCTGTAATAGGAAATTCCAATCCAAGATATGAATATGGATTCAGATTGGGAGCTGATTATAAAGGATTTGACTTCAGTGTGTTTTTCCAGGGTGTAGGCAGCCGCCAGGTATGGGGCGACGGATTTTTAGCGATTCCCGGTTACAATTCTGCTGATGGTGCGATGCCTGCAGCCATTGCAGATGATTACTGGACACCTGATAACACAGATGCATTTTACCCTGCGGCCTTCAATAATGCAGGCAGTAATGCAGCAAATAACATACAGGTGCAGGACCGATACCTGTTGAACATGGCCTATCTCAGGCTTAAAAATCTTACTATCGGATATTCTGTTTCTCAAAGCGTGTTAAAAAGAGTAGGCGTTAACTCTTTCAGAATATATGGAGCATTAGAGAATTTTATTACATGGGACCATTTGAGAGGTTTGCCGATTGATCCTGAGGCAATTAACGGATATTCCATGTGGAATACATCCAATTATAATTTAGGTCGTACAGGCATAGGTACTCCTGCATTTAAAAGCGTTTCATTTGGTATTCAATTAAACTTTTAAAACAAAACAAAGATGAATAAGTATAAATATATATATGGCCTTGCAATCGCAAGCCTGCTTTTCTTTTCCTGCAAAAAAGATTTTCTCGACCGGCCACCTCAAACAAGTTATGTTGATGCAGATGGCCAATACTGGCGGAACGAAGATGATATCCGGATGTTTGCAAATGGGTTTTATACGAATTACTTCAGTGGCTATAATACTTCCTTTACTGCAGATTATACACCGGTACGAGGTTACACTTTTAGTGATGACCTAACCGGTAAAAATGTTCAATCCAATTTTGAAAGTAATGTTCCATCTTCCAGGGGTTCAACTTCTGAGGCGGCTGCGTGGCTGCAACAATATGCTGGTCCTACATGGGATTTTGCCTGGGTACGCAAAGAAAATATCTTTATTGATCGTTTAGATAATATTGCAAAACCAAATCTTTCAGACGATGCCTACAAGCACTGGAGTGCGGTAGCAAGGTTTTTCCGAGGATATGAATACTCTCGTTTAGTTAGCGTTTTTGGAGACGTTCCTTATTTTGGCAGAGTGGTTAAAGAGAATGAGTTAGACACCTTGTATAAAGACAGAGATAGCAGGGGTTTTGTAATGGACCAGGTTTATGATGATTTCCAATATGTTTTAGCTAATATGCGTGATAATGACGGAGCACAATATTTAAATAAGTATATAGCTGCCGCATTTATTTCACGATTTATGTTGTTTGAAGGAACGTATGAACATTATCACAATATAGATGCTGACCGTGCAAAAAAATATCTTCAGCTGGCAGTACAGGCTGCAGAAGTTGTGATGAATAGTAATAAGTACAGCTTTGGCAGCGATTTTAAATCTCTTTTTGCTTCGGAAAATCTTGCCGGAAACCCTGAGGTGTTATTATACAGAACTTACGACGCTGCTCTACAGGTTACACATTGTATTGGATCTTATTCTAACGGGACAGAAGTAGTAGGTGTGGATCCAAACCTGGTACTGATAAAATCTTTTATTGTAAATGATGGTAAGGTTTGGCAAAATTCAACAGTTGCAGATGCTGATGATTTTTCTATTTCCAACCTTGTAGAAACAAGGGATCCACGCTTCGAAGCCTCTTTTATTGATAAACCAAATGCTGCCTCTGCTACACTTTTATACGGCTATAAATTTGCATCAAGGGATGCGATAACTTATATCGGAAAAACATATCCTGCCGCATGGGGAAGTAACACCAATACAAGTGATGCCCCGGTTATCAGATTGGGTGAGGTAGTTTTAAACTGGATAGAAGCAAAAGCCGTATTAGCACAATACTATGGAGGTGCTGCAGTTACACAGGATGATTTAGACAGATCTATCAATGCTATCCGTAATCGTCCTTTAGATGCAGATGCTATTGCAAAGGGAGTTAAAAAAACAGAGCCTTTGATGCTCGCAGCACTGCCTGACGACCCTGCGAGAGACGCTGACGTGCCTGCGTTAATTTGGGAGATCCGCAGAGAAAGACGAATGGAATTTGTGTTTGAGAATTTCCGCTTGCTGGATTTGAAGAGATGGAAGAAACTCCAATACATGAATTTCAGCTCCAATCCTGATTATTTTCTTGGCCCATGGGTAGATATCCCGACAGAAATACCAACAGCGCTTACAGCAGCAACTGAAGGTAAAGTGAGAGTAAAGAAAGAAAATGGAACAATCATTACCTGGGATGGTACAAACGAAAGTGATATGGTTGGTTTTTGGATGGTAGAAAATGCCGCGGACAGGGATGCATTTTCTGATAAGAATTACCTTTCGCCTGTTGGAGAGGCACAAATAAATGATTACAAGGATAAAGGATATACACTTACACAAACACCAGGTTGGTAATTCTATTAATTGTGAAATATAACTTTAGAGTTTAATTGTAACAAGGCGGTGTAAAAAACCGCCTTTGTTATAACATAAAATCTTCTGTTTTTATCTGATCTTCAATGTTCACTCTTTTCTAATCCTTTTTAAAATGATAAAGCAAATTCTATTCATTCTCTTAGTTGCTTTTGGTTTCAATTTCTCATTTGCACAAAGCGAATTTAAATTCGCTCATGTTTCTGATACACATATCGGCAGTAATAATTCAGAAGATGATTTAAGAAGAACTGTGCGAAATATCAATACAGATTCATCTTTAAAATTTGTAATTATTTCGGGTGATATAACTGATTTTGGTTCCGATTCGGAATTTGTTATAGCAAAAAGGATTTTAGACAGCCTGAACAAACCCTGGCATATCATTCCCGGCAATCATGATGCAAACTGGAGCGAAAGCGGCACCAACAGTTTCATAAAAATTTTTGGTAACGAGACTTTCAATTTTGAATATGGCGGTTATCGTTTTTTAGGAACTGTTTGCGGTCCAAATATGCGTATGAGTCCGGGTCAGGTTTCAAGAGAAAATATTGTGTGGCTCGATTCAACACTTCATCACTTAAAAAATAAAGATCAACCCATCATTTTTGTTAATCATTACCCTGTTGATAGTTCACTGAATAATTGGTATGAAGTAATTGATCTGTTGAAAACAAGAAATACACAACTTATTATTTGCGGTCACGGACATGCAAATAATCAATTAAATTTTGAAGGAATACCGGGCATTATGGGTCGCTCAAACTTACGGGCAAAAAAAGATGTTGGAGGATATAATGTTGTAACGATAAAAAATGATACCGCTACTTATGCTGAACGCAATCCCCTTACAAACGAAGAACATCAGTGGGCGCAGGTGAAATTATACAAGCATGATTTTAAAGATGATACAACGCAATATAGCAGGCCCTCATACACTATAAATTCGATGTACAAAAATGTAAAAATAGTATGGCAGTTCAACGATAACAGTGATATCGGTTCTGGTGTAGCGCTTGCAGAAAATTTGGTGATTGCCAGCGATTCAAAAGGTGAAGTATATGCATTGAATTTGCAAACAGGAAAAAAAGTTTGGTCGTATTTAACGCATGGAAAAATTTATTCAACGCCTGCTGTCGAAAATAATTTAGCAGTAGTTGCGTCCACCGATAATAATATTTATTGTTTTGATG
>JAEZRL010000140.1 GCA_023440945.1 Bacteroidota bacterium | reverse complement strand
CCACAAATCCTGCGAATGAAAAAGTTATTGTCTGTTAAGCACAGTGCCGGAGCATTCAACTTTTCAATGCTTCTTATTCGTTTTGTTTTTGGCTGTGTGCTGTTGTTACAACACGGCTTACCGAAGCTTATGAAATTCGCAACGTTGCAATATGAGTTTTATAATTTTTTAGGCATGGGTTCACGTTTCTCTTTAATACTCCTATTGTTTGCAGAAGTTTTTTGTTCCCTCTTCATCATATTGGGTTTGTTTACACGTCTTGCTGTTATTCCCATTATCATTGCCATGCTTGTTGCCATTTATGGTGCAGGTGCCGGCAAACCATTATTAGAATCCGAGCTTGCCATTCTGTTTCTAACTGCATCTTTTGTATTGCTTTTTTGCGGTCCCGGCAGAATAAGTGTAGATGGAATGATAAATAGATAGGGATTAATTTCTTATTTCCGGATTCGGTTTTTTATGGCATCGCCGGTTGTGTCACTCACTTGTACTTCCCGTAATTCTATTGAGCAATTTGGTTTCCGCTTAGAAATAAGCTGACAGTACTTAGCCACCTTCGGCTTCTCAAAACGGAACAATGTCCTTTTCTTAAAATGTATAACAAGCTTATTTCTTTCCCTTACTTCAAAGTTTCATCCAACCATTTAAAAAATTCTCTTTGCCAAACCATTGCGTTCTGAGCTTTCAACACCCAGTGATTTTCATCAGGAAAATATAAGAGCTTGCTTTTAATGCCCTTTAACTGTGCGGCTTTAAATGCTTCAAGACCTTGTTCTATAGGTACTCTGTAATCTTTACCGCCTTGAACAATCATTATCGGCGTATTCCATTTATCAACAAAATTGCTGGGACTTTGCCCAAACGACCTTTGTGCAACAGCGTTCTTTTTATCCCAATACGGCCCGCCTTTTTCCCAGTTCTCAAACCCCATTTCATCGGTTGTTCCATACATACTTTGGAAGTCAAAAACTCCATCATGCGCAATAAAAGTTTTGAATCGTCCATCATGCACACCTTCTAAAGCAAACACAGAAAAACCGCCAAAACTTGCGCCTACACAACCTCTTCTCGAAGTATCAACAAATGGTTCTTTTGATAAAGCATCTATCGCACTTAGATAATCATTTATTACTTGTCCACCCCAATCTTTACTAACTTCTTCATTCCATTTTGTTCCAAAGCCAGGCATACCTCTTCTTGCCGGTGCAACAACAATATATCCCTGCGAAGCCATCAGTTGAAAATTCCATCTAAATGAATAAAATTGAGTTAATGCTGATTGTGGTCCGCCCTGGCAATATAACAAGGTTGGATATTTTTTTGTTTTATCGAAACCGGGAGGATAAATCACCCACACCAGCATTTTCTTATTGTCTGTTGTGGTGACAAATCTTCTTTCTGTTTTACATAAACCGATGGTTTGATAAGTAGAATCGTTCACATGCGTTAACTGCTTCATGTTGCCATTGTTGATATCAACGGTAAATAATTCTACTGCGTGATTCATATCCGATCTTGAGACGATCAGACTATTTCCTGTTTCGCCGATGATTTCATCTATATCAAAATCGCCTTTTGTTATTTGTTTTACAACAGGCATTTTTCTTGCGAACGAAGGATAATCTACCACAAACAATTGCAGCGTTCCATTAACAGGTGCAATAAGATAGATGTTCTTTCCATCGTCACTCCACTTGAAGCTTTGTACGTTGATATCATCTCTTTGTGCTGTTAAGTTTGTTTGATTAACACCATTGAATGCAATAATATCCTGCTTATCTGCTTCGTAACCTTCACGCTTCATACTAAGCCATGCGAGTTGCCCTTTGCTGTTGTATGCGGGATTAACATCATAACCCTCCATGCCTTCGGTTAAGTTCTTTGTTGCGCCTGTTTCAATATTGTATTCATAAAGATCTGTGTTGGTGCTTATGGCATAATCGGTTCCAAATTTTTTCTTGGTAACATATACCACATGTTTACTGTCGGGATTCCATATATAATCTTCGTCGCCCCCAAAAGGTTTTTGCGGACAATCATATCTTTCCCCTTCCATCAGATCTTTTGCTTCGCCTGCTTTGCCTTCAATAATTGGTGCAAGAAACACATGATCAAACTTGCCATCTTCCCATTCATCCCAATGGCGATAATTAAGTGAAGTATAAATCTGTGCATTCGATTTGGTAAGGTCAGGATAAAAATCAGAGCCATAAACATTCAGCAGTTTAACAGGCTGCGTGCAAATAACATACTTTCCATCAGGTGAAACTTTTCCTTCAATTTTATTACTGTCTGTGGTGGTAATTTCCTCCGCATTGCCCCCGTTAACTGGTATCTTATAGGTTTTAGTTGCGCTTTTGTTTTGCTCAACATCCGGCGTACTCACTTTGTACAAAACAAACTGTTTGTCTTTGCTCAAACCAACAGCAGATACTCTTCCAAGTTCCCATAAAAGTTCCGGCGTCATGTGGTTTTGCGCCTGAACAAATCCGACGGTAAATACAAATAAAACAAGCAAAAACTTTTTCATGTTGTAATGATTTTATTTTTATTGGCCCGGCATAAGAATTACTATTAAGCTTCTCTTGCGTCGCACTCTTGTGCAAGTTTTTCTTTATTCAACAAAACTTTAAGCGATTTATTTTTTCGTAAAAGTATAAGGATCAAATTCCAGGAATTCATTCACCTTAACATCCGCAGAAATAACTTTATTTCCTTCTGTTTTAAATTTCAAAGGAAAGATGCCAAATGCAGGATTGCTATAAGTAAGCAACCACTGATCGCTATCCATATACTGCAAACTTGCAGTAAGACCTCTGTGATGCGGGAAAGTTATTTTCAAACCATTTTTATCTGTTGCAATGGTAATATCACCGAATAGTTCATTTTCATATGTGCCTGTATAAGCACTTAAAGGCAGCGAAGGTTTGTTGCCTTTTACACGTGCTTTCAAAGCTTTGATACTATCAAGATTTTGTTGGCGTTCTTTATTAAAGTCCTGCAAAAATTCTTTACTTCTGTTCACATAAGGAACACCAAGATAAGCATCCAAAATCTGGTAACGCAACAACTCAAAAAAAGATTGATTATCGTTGTTTGTTAAGATGGTGATGCCTAATTTCTCTTCGGGCACAAAACAGACATTGGTTACAAAACCGTCTGCGCCGCCGGTGTGTTCAAAAAGTTGTTTACCATTATAATCCTTTATAAAAACACCCAAACCATAAGCAACAAAATGCGTAGGCGTTGAAGCAGATTTTCTGGTGCTGATAAGCGTATTGCCATCTCTTGTTTTTTGGAGAACCGGCCACGCTAAAATTTGTTTATTATTGTAATGTCCGCTGTCGAGTTGCATCAGCAGCCAATGTGTAAGATCGTTCACACAACTTACCATACTCCCCGCAGGTGCAAGATTATCAACATTATCATAAGGCAATTTTTGAAGCTCTTCAGAAAAAGTGTTGGTATAAGGTGTGGCGGCATCAGGCATTTCACTCATGCCTTGCCCAAGCGTGTGCGTATTCGTCATGCCAAGCGGCTCAACAATGCTGTCATAAATATACACTTCCCAGGGTTTGCCAGTTACTTTTGGTATCACTTCGCCTGCCGTTAAGAAACAGGTGTTGCAATAACCATAACTTGCCCGAAAATTATTAGGTGGTTTTAAATATCTCATCCTGTTCATGATCTCTTCCCTGCCGTAATCAGAATTCCACCATGTAAAATCTCCCTGAAAAGTTTTTGTGCCCAAATGATGCCCCAGCATGTCTTTTATCGTAACCAGTTGCGTCGTGCACGAATCATATACTTTATAATTTGGAAAATATTTTGTGATCTTATCATTCAGGGAAATTTTTTTATTGTGATCAAGTTGTGCTAAAGCAGTTCCCGTAAAAAGTTTGGAATTACTGGCAATCATAAACAATGTATTCTCATCCACAGGTTCTTTTGTTTCAAGATCACGAACACCATAACCTTTCATCATTACCACTTTGCCATCTTTCACAATAGCTATTGCCAAACCGGGAATATTCCAGTCCTTCATTCCCTGTTGGATATAATCATCAAGACTGTCTTTTATAAAAGAAGGTTGGGCAATTAAATTGAAAGTGATAAAAGAAAGAATCAGAAAGAAAACTATCTTCTTCATATAAATTTATTAAAGACGAAAGGTAATAAAATGGGGACTATTTATTTTTACAAACACAGATAAACTTTATCGTTACAATGGATGCGGTTATACCTTCTTATTGCAGCTATGTGCAGCAACTGCCAGAAGAAAATGTGCACAGGCATTATCATGATCATGAATACGGCTTTCCTTTGCAAACAGATGATGAATTATTTGCAAGGCTTGTACTTGAAATAAACCAGGCTGGCCTTAGTTGGACAACCATTTTAAATAAGAAGGATAATTTCTTTTAAGCTTATGATAATTTCAACATTAAGAAAGTTGCAAAGTATAACGATAAGAAGATCGAAAAACTGCTTCAGGATGCTGGCATTATTCGCAATCGCTTAAAAATAAATGCAGCTATATACAATGCAAATGTTATTCTTCAACTGCAGAAAGAATACGGTTCTTTCAAACAATGGCTGGATGTGTATCATCCACTTTCAAAAGAAGAGTGGACAAAACTTTTTAAAAAACATTTTCGTTTTACAGGCGGAGAGATTGTAAATGAATTTTTGATGAGCACTGGTTATTTGCCCGGAGCGCATCAAAGCTTTTGCCCCATTTATAAAAAAGTAGAGGCTTTAAAACCGATGTGGCTTTCAAAGAAATAAAAATTGATTTACCATTTTCATATTGTATAAGATATTCCAAAAAACAGGTTGATTTTTTTTTATTACAAGCTTTTGGTTCTTTATTCATCTTCGTTGTGTCACTCACTTGTACACCTTATTCTTTTATCAGCAGATCATTTCTTTTACATTCATTTCTTATTATCTGTTTTTTAGTTTTATTGTTAACACGCTGTAAATAGTAAAACCAAAATGGAAGCAGATTCAAATGTTTTCGTATTATTTGATTGCGGAATGTTATTTTTGCGAATTGAATAGGCAGGGTTAAAAATCTCCTGCTTTGATTGCTATCAACTAACAGATAAAAGTGCGCTATGGCTCGTCCCGTTCAATATAATATACATCCTAAGAAGGCCGATATTCATGATAATATTGCAATTGCCGAATTACCCGAGGGCTCCATGGGTGATGGTTATTTTGCAACCAATATGGAAAAAATTGTAACCCTTGCACGTAAAAATTCTATTTGGCCATTTCCTTTTGCAACAAAATGCTGCGGGATAGAATTTATGAGCCTGATGTCTTCAACTTACGACCTGGCCCGTTTTGGTTCAGAGCGTCTGGCATTTACGCCGCGTCAGTGTGATTTATTAATGGTGATGGGTACCATCTCGAAGAAAATGGGGCCTGTTTTAAAAGAGGTTTATATTCAAATGGCAGAACCACGTTGGGTTTTAGCCATGGGTGCTTGTGCAAGCTCAGGTGGAATTTTCGATACTTATTCTGTCCTGCAGGGCATTGATCAAATAATGCCTGTTGATGTGTATGTTCCGGGATGCCCACCCAGGCCTGAAGCAGTAATTGATGGAGTTTTAAGAATACAGGAATTAGTGAACAATGAAAGCTTACGCCGCAGAAACAGCGAGCACTATAAAAAATTATTGAATAGTTATGGCATTGAATAAATTCCATAATAATGAAGATAGCCAGTCTTTCAATTTTCCAATTTTGGAATTGTTAAATGATCAGATTAATGGACAACGGTTATATACAACAAAGAATAAAAGAAAAATTCGGGGATGAAGTTTATAACTTCGAAGAGCCGTATGGCATGTTAACCTTCGAAGTTCCTGCAAGAAATAATGTCAAAGTTCTCCAGTTTTTGTATGATGATGACGATTTGCGTTTTCGCTTCTTAACTACACTTTGCGGGGTGCATTATCCTGACAACGAAATAGGCCGGCAGATTGCGGTAGTTTATCATCTTCACAACCTGGTCGATAACATTCGCATTCGGTTCAAAATCTTCTTTGATATAAATAAACCTGACGTTTTTACAGCAACAAGGATATTCGAAGCTGCAAACTGGATGGAGCGTGAAACTTATGATTTTTTTGGAATAAATTTTATTGGCCATCCAAATCTGAAGAGAATTTTGAATGTGGATGAGATGGATTATTTTCCCTATAGAAAAGAATATCCTATTGAAGATCAAACACGAATTGATAAAGATGATGAAATGTTTGGAAGAGGCGGCAGCCTTGCATTTGGTGATGAAAAATCTGGTTACGGAACAATTAGCGAAGCCGAAAAGGATAAGAATTAAATTGGTGAACGATTCTAAATTATCAAATTAATGTATGGAGGATGTAGAACAACATATTAAACTTCCTGAACACTCTATTGAAAAGCAGACTACCACTATAAATATCGGGCCTATTCACCCTGCAACACATAATGTTTTGCAAAACGTGGTTGAACTTGATGGCGAACGGGTGGTTTCAGCAACGCAAACAATTGGATATGTTCATCGTGCTTTGGAAAAGTTGGCGGAACATAAACCTCTGTATCAAATTACTCCGCTTACCGATCGCATGAATTATTGCAGCGCCCCTATCAATAACATGGGCTGGCACCTTACCTGCGAAAAACTGCTGAGAGTACAAACGCCAAAACGCGTAGATTATATGCGCGTTATAATTATGGAACTTGCACGAATAGGGGATCATCTTATTTGCAATTCTGTAATTGGTGTTGATGCAGGCGCATTTACCCCGTTTTTGTATGTGATGCAATACCGCGAATTGATTTATGAGATATATGAAGAAATTTGCGGCTCCCGGCTTACAACAAACATTGGAAGAATTGGCGGCTTCGAAAGAAATTTTAACAATGTTGTTTGGACGAAACTTGAGAAGTTTTTAAATGAGTATCCTCGTGTTTTGCAGGAAATGGAAGACCTGCTGACACGAAACAGAATTTTTATGGATCGTACAAAAGGTGCAGGTCCTATTAATGCAGAAAGAGCCTTGAATTATGGGTTTACGGGTCCTAATTTACGGGCTGCCGGCGTTGATTACGATGTTCGCGTTCATACACCTTACTCAAGTTACGAGGATTTTGATTTTATTGTTCCCGTTGGCAGCACTGGTGATGCGTATGACAGGTTTTTAGTTCGCAACCAGGAAATGTGGCAATCCTTGAATATCATCAACCAGGCTTATCAGAAAGTGCAGGAATTTAAAGGAGCGGAAGCTGAAGTTTTTCATGCAGATATTCCTGAATATTATCTTCCAGAAAAAGAAGATGTTTATACAAAAATGGAGGCTCTTATCTGGCACTTTAAAATTATTATGGGCGAAGTTGACATGCCAGTAGGCGAAGTGTACCAGGCTGTAGAAGGGGGGAATGGCGAACTGGGTTTTTATTTAATTAGTGACGGCGGAAGACAGCCATTCAGATTGCATTTTCGCAGGCCTTGTTTTATTTATTACCAGGCATTCAACGAGCTTGTAAAAGGTGGAATGCTAAGCGACCTTATTATTACAATGAGTAGTTTGAATTTGATTGCAGGCGAATTGGATGCATGAGATGAGTAAAAAGTAAAAATTCAAAACGCCTTGCTCATTTTTAAATTTTTCATTTCGACTTTTGAATTGGTTATATGGTAAAATTTTCAGACGATAAATTAGCAAAGGTGCAGGAGATAATTGCGCGTTATCCGGAAGGAAAACAAAAAAGCGCATTACTGCCACTGCTGCATCTTGCGCAGGAAGAGTTTGGTAACTGGCTGAGCGTAGACACAATGGATTATGTCGCCAGTTTGCTACAACTTGATCCGATAGAGGTGTACGAGGTTGCCACTTTTTACAGCATGTATAATTTGAAACCGGTAGGTAAATATGTTTTTGAGGTTTGCCAGACTGGTCCTTGCATGTTAAATGGCAGTGATAATATTATTGAATACATTCAGCAAAAGCTGGATATAAAAGTTGGTGAAACTACGGCAGACGGAATGTTTACACTGAAAACAGTAGAATGTTTGGGTGCTTGTGGATATGCACCAATGATGCAACTGGGGAAACATTACCGCGAACATTTGACAAAAGAAAAAGTGGATGCCATAATTGAGGAGTGCAGAAGAAATGCAGAGATAAATAACTGATGCCAACTGTTCTGTTTATAAAGGGATTTAGATTTTTCTTTTATAGTAATGAAGGCTTTGAACAACAGCATATTCATGTAGAAAAAGGTGACGCTGTTGCAAAGTTTTGGTTGGAAGATATCGAGCTGGAGTATAATTATGGATTTAAGCCGGGAGATTTAAAAATACTGTTTGAATTGATAGAAGGAAATCAAGATTATTTTAAACAAAAGTGGAATGAGTATTTTGGAAAATAAAACGACGCAGCTCTTTGCTAACGACATCAAATTCAGCGATGAAATGATGTACGTTTTCCTGCAGGACGGGAGAGAAATAGGCATTCCTTTATCGTGGTTTCCCAAATTATTCAAGGCGTCTAAAGAAGAATTAAATAATTGGAGGTTTATTGGCGATGGCTTAGGTGTACATTGGAATACGTTGGATGAAGATATTTCTATTAATGCTTTATTACGTTAACAATTAACTACCAAACTAGGAAATATGAAACTCGTTCCTTACGTCCATTTTTCAGGTAATGCAGAAGAAGCATTGAATCTTTATGCAGAGGTGTTAGGCGGTAAAATAGAACAACTGGGAAGATATGGTGAAAGCCCGATGCAATCTGACGAGGACTGGAAAGATAAAATATTACATGCAAGGTTGGTGTTTGATGATAATATGATCATGATATCTGATTCTTTTAAAAACAATCCGGTATCAACAAATGGCAATATTCAGTTGAGCGTGGATGTGGAAGATGCGGAAAAATTAAATAAGGTATTTGAAAAAATGAGTGAGGGTGGAAAAGTTTCGATGCCTTTACAGGATACCTTCTGGGGAGCAAGATTTGGTATGCTGCAGGACAAATTTGGTGTGAACTGGATGTTTAATTGTCAACTGCCAAAGCAGGAGAATGATAATAAAGAAGAGAAAGATATTAGATAGTTTCCTGTTGCTATAAAAACGGAAAGTACAAGTGAGTGACACAACAGGTGATGAGTGACGAACTGAAGTTGGTCAACAAAAAATAAAGCTGAAAGCTAAAGGCTGAAATTGAAGAATCATGAGTGTGAAATTACTATTAGATAAAGCACATGTAGAAGGTATCCGTTATTACGATACTTATCGCCGCGAGGGTGGTTATCAAAGTGTAGAAAAAGCTTTGAAAACGATGAGTCCCGAAGCGGTGCTGGAGGAGGTAAAGAAAAGCGGGCTGCGGGGCCGTGGCGGTGCCGGTTTCCCTACCGGTTTGAAATGGAGTTTCATTGCAAAACCCGAAGGCGTGCCACGTCATTTGGTATGCAATGCAGATGAAAGCGAGCCCGGAACATTTAAAGACCGTTACCTGATGGAATTTATTCCGCATTTATTGATCGAAGGTCTTATTGTTAGTTCTTTCGCCTTAGGCAGCAACGCAACTTATATTTACATCCGTGGCGAATATGCGTGGATTCCCGATATTCTTGAACAGGCCATTGCTGAGGCAAAAGCAAACGGTTTTCTTGGAAAAAATATTTTAGGGACCGGCTTCGATTGCGAAATATATGTTCATCGTGGTGCAGGGGCTTATATCTGTGGTGAAGAAACAGCGTTGATTGAAAGTCTTGAAGGTAAAAGGGGAAATCCAAGAATAAAACCTCCATTCCCCGCTGTTAAAGGTGTTTGGGACAGGCCAACGGTGGTAAATAATGTTGAAACATTGGCTGCTGTTGTTCCGATAATCAATATGGGGGGAGAAGAATATGCAAAGATCGGCGTAGGCCGTTCAACAGGAACAAAATTGATCTCAGCGTGTGGCAACATTAATAAACCAGGTGTTTATGAAATTGATATGACCATCAGCGTTGAGGAGTTTATTTATAGTGATGAGTATTGCGGTGGTATTCCAAACGGAAAACGGCTAAAGGCTTGTATTCCTGGTGGCTCCTCTGTTCCCATTCTTCCTGCCAATTTATTGCTAAAGACTGCTAAAGGCGAAACTCGTTACATGAATTATGAAAGTTTGAGTGACGGTGGTTTTGCAACAGGCAGTATGATGGGTTCAGGCGGATTTGTTGTGTTTGATGAAGATCAGTGTGTGGTTCGTCATACCTATACTTTGGCTCGTTTTTATCGCCATGAAAGTTGCGGACAATGCTCTCCCTGTCGCGAAGGAACAGGATGGATGGAAAAGATACTGAAGAACATAGAATATGGCAAAGGCAAGATAAGTGACATTGATTTGCTTTGGGATATACAAAGAAAGATTGAAGGCAATACAATTTGTCCTTTGGGTGATGCAGCAGCATGGCCTGTAGCAGCAGCAATAAGACATTTCAGGGATGAATTTGAATGGCATGTTACAAACCCTGAAGAAGCACAAGAAAGAAATTATGGTTTGGCAGGTTATGCAGAGCCGTTGAAAGTGGTGGTGTAATTCAGAATTCAAAAGGCAAAATTTGAAAATCAAAATCAAAAGATGGAAAATGAGCTTGAGAATTCTGAGTTGAATGAAGATGAGAAGCCATACAGTATACGACATCGGTGTTTTTTCTTTTCCAAAGAGATAATACTTTTTGTAAAAGATTGTAAGTATGGTAAAGTATATAATTCTTTATTTGATCAGTTAGTAAGAAGTGCAACATCAATAGGAGCAAATGTTGTTGAAGGGAGAGCAGGAAGCTCAAAGAGAGATTGGAGAAATTTTTATGTAATTGCACTCAAATCAGCGAACGAAACGAAATATTGGTTATGCCTTATCAGAGATACTATTGAAGCAGATAAGATGAAATTGAATGAATTGATTAAGGAGGCTAACGAATTATCAAAAATAATTGCAACTATTATAATTAATTCTAAAGGTTAGATTTTTGAATTCTAACTTTTGAATTTTGACTTTTAAGATATGCCAGATCAACTTTTTAAAGTAACAATAGATAATATAACAATAGAAGTACCTGCTGGTACATCTATATTAGAAGCTGCACGTAAAATTGGCGGTGAAGTTACACCTCCTGCCATGTGTTATTATAGTAAGCTTAAGGGTAGCGGTGGTAAATGCCGTACTTGTTTGGTTGAGGTAAGTAAAGGTTCTGAAAAAGATCCCCGTCCCATGCCTAAACTTGTTGCCAGTTGCCGAACCAATGTGATGGATGGAATGGAAGTAAAAAACATCACCAGCGAAAGAGTGCTCGATGCAAGAGCCGGTGTTGTTGAATTTTTATTGATCAATCATCCGCTTGATTGTCCGATTTGCGACCAGGCTGGTGAATGCCATCTCCAGGACTTAAGTTATGAACATGGCGATGCCGGTACTCGTTTTGAGTTTCAAAAACGAATTTTTGAAAAACATCATTTAGGGCCGTACATACAACTGCACATGACCCGCTGTATTCTTTGTTATCGTTGTGTATATGCGGCAGAGCAATTAACCAACAAAAGACAACATGGTATTTTAGACAGAGGTGATCATGCAGAAATTGCGACTTATATTGAGAAGAGTTTGGAGAACGATTTTATCGGTAATGTGATTGATGTTTGTCCTGTAGGCGCATTAACAGACCGAACTTTCCGGTTTAAAAACCGTGTGTGGTTCTTAAAGCCAATGAATGCACACCGGGATTGCCCTAAATGTTCCGGAAAAGTCACTTTATGGAATCGGGGCGATGAAGTTTTTAGAGTTACTGCACGTAAGGATGAGTGGGGCGAAGTGGAAGAATGGATATGTAATGAATGTCGTTTTGAAAAAAAGAAAACAAGTGATTGGGTTATCGAAGGGCCAAGAAATATTAACCGTCATTCTGTTATTTCACAAAATCATTATGTAAAGCTATCGAAGCCAAAAGAAACTTTGCCTGAAGTAATGGGTGGCAGACAACCTAAATTGATGTTAGATATTCATACAGTAAGTGAAGTAAACAAACCAGGCATTGATATTAGTTTAATAGAAGGGCCGGCGCATTCAGATGATTTTGATAATCCAACGCTTAAAGGAACGAAAGAGTTAAACAGGTAAGAAATTATTATTCATTAAAATAGAAAGTCCCTCCAGGGATTTAGGGCTATGATACTTCTCGCTTTTGATTGGGCATTTTAGATTGAAAAACTGGTACTGATAGCAGTTATTATTACTATATCGCTTGTTGTTGCGATGTATTCCACTTATGCCGAACGAAAAATCGCCGCTGTAATGCAGGACAGGATCGGGCCGAATCGTGCAGGTCCATTTGGTATCTTACAACCCCTGGCAGATGGCATAAAGCTTTTCTTCAAAGAGGAGATTATTCCTAACACTTCCAGCAGAGCGTTATTTGTTCTTGGTCCTGGTTTAGCTATGCTAACTGCAATGATGACTTGTGCTGTGGTTCCCTGGGGCAGTCATATTGAACTATTTGGCAGAACCATTAACCTTCAGATAGCAGATATTAATATTGGCATCTTATATGTTTTCGGTGTGGTGAGCATGGGTGTTTATGGACTCATGATCGGCGGCTGGGCATCAAATAATAAATTTTCTTTACTCGCTGCATTACGAGGTGCCTCACAGGTTATTAGTTATGAACTGGCAATGGGTATTTCGCTCATCGCTTTATTAATGATAACCGGTTCGCTTAGTTTAAGAGATATCGTTACCCAGCAGATGGAAAATCACGTTTGGTATGTTGTTTATCAACCACTTGGCTTTCTAATATTTTTAGTGTGTGCTTTCGCTGAATGTAACCGTACACCTTTCGACCTGTCAGAAGCTGAAAATGAGCTGAACATGGGTTATCACCAGGAATATTCTTCCATGAAGCTTGGGTTTTATTTATTTGCGGAGTACATAAATATGTTCATCAGCAGTGCTATAATGGTAACCTTATTCTTTGGTGGTTATGATGTGCCTTTTTTGAATGAAGCTTCATTGGCTCCTAATCTTGCTGCTATCATCGGTATCATTTCATTTATGATAAAGATCGCATTCTTTATATTCCTGTTCATGTGGGTAAGGTGGACGGTACCAAGATTCCGCTACGACCAGTTAATGAATCTTGGCTGGAAAAAATTATTACCGCTGGCCCTTGCTAATATGCTAATTACAGGTGCGGTATTTCTGTGGTTTAATAAATAGTTAGCTGAGTCTGGATTGGAAAAAGATTAAATGGGATTGTGCAAGTAAAAGATTTTAAATCGGATAAATCCTAGTAAATCTTTGTTCAGATAAGTTAAGACAAATACTTTTGCGAACAGTTATAAAAATTCCCTTTAAGGGGTAGGGGTTAGGAGTTATGCAGGCATTAACAAAGAGAGTAAAACCGGTTGATCGCAAACCAATGACGTTTTTGGAGAGTATTTATCTCTGGAACATTGCGAAAGGCATGTTTATTACTTTCAAACATATTTTTAAGAAGAAAGTCACTATACAATATCCGGAACAAAAAAGATATTTCAGTCCTGTGTTTCGGGGATTGCATGTGCTCAATAGGGATGAGGAGGGGCGTGAACGTTGCACCGCCTGTGGATTATGCGCTGTCGCTTGCCCTGCAGAAGCGATTACAATGGAAGCTGCCGAAAGAAAAATAGGTGAAGAGAACTTGTACCGTGAAGAAAAATATGCAGCACGTTATGAAATAAATATGTTGCGCTGCATTTTCTGCGGGTTATGCGAAGAGGCTTGTCCAAAAGATGCGATTTATTTAACCAAGACTATCGCACCGGCAGATTATTCAAGAAAGAAATTTATTTATGGCAAAGAAGATCTGTTGATACCAAATCCCGTAACAGAACCGGAAGAATTCGCAAAAGCAAAAGGAGAAAAATAATTTGAAAATTTGAAGATGTGCTAATTTGAAAATTGCACATCAATGTATTCCATTTTCAAATCTTCAAATTAAAAAAATTTTCAAATTTATAATGACTACTGTTCAAATACTTTTTTGGTTTTTAAGCGCACTTGCATTGATAAGTGCAATTATGGTACTGATAAGCAGGAATCCTGTTCATAGTGTGTTATGGCTTATTGTTGTATTCTTTGCTATTTCAGGTCATTATATTTTACTCAATGCGCAGTTCCTTGCCATTGTAAACTTGATTGTATATGCAGGAGCTATTATGGTTTTGTTCCTGTTTGTTATCATGTTGATGAATTTAAATGCAGATACAGAACCAAGGAGAAGTGTTTGGATGAAGTTTGCAGGCGTTATTTCCGGCGGACTATTATTATCTGTTTTTATTTCTGTGATAAGAACATCAGTTGATATCACTAATAAAACCGTTGAAACAACAACTGGTGATATTGGTTTGATTCAAAACCTTGGTAAAGCTTTATTCACCGATTATGCTGTGCCTTTTGAAATAAGCAGTGTACTGTTTTTAAGTGCAATGGTAGGCGCCGTAGTTATAGGAAAAAAAGCATGATGTGAAAATTTGAGGATATGCCGGTGTAAATTTTACTTCAGGTTTTGCTCAGGGTTTCAAAAGGAAAGTTTTCAAATTATTATATGCCGATTCAATATTATATCGCTTTAGCATCAACCTTGTTTTGTATAGGTGTTGTTGGTGTTTTAACACGTCGCAATGCCATTATTGTTTTCATGTGTATAGAATTAATGCTGAATGCGGTTAATTTGTTGCTGGTGGCTTTTAGTAAGATGCATTCTGCTGCTGAAAACGCAGGTAATGCCGTAAGCTCTATGCATGGGATCGACGGACAGATATTTGTATTTTTTATTATGGTGGTGGCAGCAGCGGAAGTAAGTGTAGGTTTGGCTATCATTGTAATGATGTATCGCAATACGCATTCTGTTGATATTAACTTTTTAAACCGTTTGAAAAATTAAAAAGTCCTTTTAGGGATTTTAGGTATGAACAATTTAGTTTACTTAGTACCATTATTTCCGCTGCTTGGTTTTTTTATTAATGGACTTTTCAGGAAGTCGCTTACAAAGCCATTGGTTGGTATTGTCGGCTGTAGTGCGATTCTCGCATCGTTTGTTGTAAGCGTTATTTTGTTTATGCAGGTAAAAACAAACGGTGCTTTGCCTGTCCAAGCAATCTTTCCTTTCATCAATCTCGAATCATTCAAAATTGATTTTGCTTTCCAGGTTGATCAGCTTTCTGTCATCTTCTTACTTATTATAACAGGTGTTGGTTTTCTTATTCATCTCTATTCAACTGCTTATATGCATGAAGAAGAGACCGAACATTTTGCAAGATATTTTTCCTATCTCAACCTTTTCGTATTCTCTATGTTGCTGCTTGTTTTGGGCGCCAACTATTTAATAATGTTTATAGGTTGGGAAGGTGTAGGTCTCTGTTCTTATTTATTAATCGGTTATTGGTTTAAAAACGATAGTTACAATTATGCTGCGAAAAAAGCTTTTGTAATGAACCGTATCGGCGATCTTGGATTTTTATTGGCTTTGTTCTGGTTATTGTCAAAAGTTGGTACTTTAAATTACGCAGATGTATTTGCACAAACAGGTAAGTTATCTGCAGCGGATATAACAGGCATTACTTTATTACTGTTTCTTGGTGCCACAGGTAAAAGTGCACAAATTCCTTTGTACACCTGGCTGCCCGATGCGATGGCGGGTCCTACACCTGTATCAGCATTGATACATGCTGCAACAATGGTTACCGCCGGCATTTACATGATTGCCCGTAGCAACATTTTATACACTCTTGCCCCACTTACGGAAAACGTTGTTGCTATTATTGGTTTGGCTACGGCGCTACTTGCTGCTACCATAGCTTTAAAACAAAACGATATAAAAAAAGTACTTGCCTATTCAACCGTGAGCCAGTTGGGTTATATGTTCCTTGCTTTGGGTGCAGGTGCTTTTACAGGAGCTGTTTTCCATGTAATGACGCATGCTTTCTTCAAAGCTTTACTGTTCCTTGGTGCCGGCTCTGTTATTCATGCGGTTGGCGGTAACCAGGATATGCGTTTTATGGGGGGATTAAAAAAATACATGCCCATTACCCACATCACTTTCCTGCTGGCATGTTTTGCTATTGCAGGTGTTCCGCCTTTCTCCGGTTTCTTTTCAAAAGATGAAATATTAACTGCGGCATTTGAAAAAAATTTGTTGCTCTATATTATTGGTGTTATCACTTCTTTGATGACAGCCT
>JAEZRL010000127.1 GCA_023440945.1 Bacteroidota bacterium | reverse complement strand
TAAAAAATCTCAGCAACGATAATACTTTTACGATTGATATTATTGATAAAAGTTACAAAAAAGGCAAACGAACCATATCTGTAAACAAGGCTAATCCTGTTGCTACTGTCGTATGGGATCTCAACAGTAGTTTTAGCTGGTATGATGTGTCGGTAAAAGTGCAGGGTTATGACCATTTTGAGAAACGATATGCAGGTCGGGTAGAAACAGGGCAACCGGGCAAAACAGATCCGTTGATGGGAAGGATGGTGTAGTGAAATAATAGAATTGTTACGACTTCTGAAGAGATCATGTTATTATAGATGCAGTAACAGCCATTTTCTCCCTTCAGATGATTGTTATACTTTTAAAAAGTAACTTTTGCTGCAGTAAACGGTTCAGGTATTATCAAGATGTGAGTTGATAAGAAAGCATTCGTTGTTTGTAGTCTATATGCTTTATTGCTTTAAAAGCACCTTTTCTTAACACAAAACTATACACTTTGTCCTCCTCTCCCAACGAATTAAAACGAACACTTACACCCATTATGTTATGGGGACTTGGCGTCGGCTATGTTATTTCAGGTATGTATTTCGGCTGGAATCTTGGGCTCGAAAAAGGTGGCACCCTCGGATTAGCTATTGCCACTTTTTTTATCATCATCATGTATGTAACCTTTACCTTCAGTTATACCGAGATGGCATGTGCTATACCGAAGGCAGGAGGAGCTTTTGACTATGCCAATCGTTCTCTTGGAAAAGATTGGGGTTTTATCGCCGGTATGGCCCAAAACATTGAATTTATTTTTGCGCCGCCTGCCATTGCCTTTGCCATCGGTGCCTATTTCAATTTATTCTTTCCACAAATTCCGGTATTGGCAATTGCAATATTCAGCTATGTGCTTTTTACTGGTTTAAATATTTACGGCGTAAAAGCAGCAGCCACTTTTGAGTTGGTGATAACTATTTTAGCAGTGGGTGAGTTGTTGTTGTTTACTGGTGTTACATTACCTCATTTTGAAATGAAGAACTTGCAACATAATGCTTTCCCAAACGGATGGCAAGGCGTTTTTGCCGCCATTCCTTTTGCTATATGGTTTTTTTTGGCGATTGAGGGAGTGGCTAATGTGGCAGAAGAAGCTGTTCGTCCGCAACGCACTATTCTGTTAGGCTTTGGTTCGGCTATTCTTACACTCATAATTTTATGTGTGCTGGTATTTGTAAGCTCTGTTGGTGTGGCAGGATGGGAACAAATCGTCTACCAGGCGGATGGCAGTACGTCTGACTCGCCTTTACCTTTAGCAATGGGCCATATCGTAGGAAACAATAATCTACTCTATCATTTATTAATTACAGTAGGATTATTTGGATTGATCGCATCATTTCACGGCATTATCCTGGCAGCCGGCCGTTCAAGTTTAGAATTCGGAAGAGTGAAATTTGCCCCGGCTTTTTTAGGAAAAATTCATCCTCGTTTTCGTACCCCTTCAAATGCTTTATTAGTGAATATGGTGATTGGAATTATTGCCTTGCTAACAGGCAAAACCGCCGAAATTATTACACTTTCTGTGTTTGGTGCTTTGACATTGTATATCGTTTCTATGATAGCTTTTTTAAAACTGCGTAAGAAAGAGCCGCAGTTGGAACGACCCTTCAAGGTTCCTTTCTATCCGTATTTCCCGGTTATTGCACTAGTGATCGCCATTTTTTCATTCATTGCAATGGCAGTATATAACTTTAAGCAGACCATAATTTATTTTGTGATCGTTGGATTAAGTTTTTTACTGTTTAAGTTATTCAAAAGCAAAACTGTTCCTCCATCATCTTATGTATCTCCAATCGCACATGAAGATACCGGTTTAACTACTGAAGTTGTTGAATAATTATCATGAAATAAACTGCTATTTAATTTAAATTTTGTTCACTTACTATATGACAGAAAACGAAATCATCCAATACGTCAAAGACCATCCATCAAAACGGGTGAAAATTGCCTTCACGGATATTGATGGCATTTTAAGAGGGAAATATGTCTCAACGGAAAAATTTCTTTCGGTAATTGAATCCGGAATGGGTTTTTGCGATGTTATTTTTGGCTGGGATGCCGGCGATGTATCTTATGATAATGCCCAATATACCGGGTGGCATACAGGTTATCCTGATGCGCCGGCCCGGATTGATATTACTACTTTCCGCAAAATCCCATGGGAAAACGATGTTCCTTTTTTCTTAGGCGAACTGATTGACAAAGATGGTAATCCGTGCTACGTCTGTCCGCGGCAATTATTAAAGAAAGTATTGAAAGAAGCACAACAGCAAGGTTTTGCACCTTATTTTTCCCAGGAATTTGAATGGTTCAACTTTGCCGAAACACCGCAAACCGCTTGTGACAAACAATTTAAAAACCTGACACCGTTAACACCCGGCATGTTTGGTTATTCCATCTTACGAAGCTCCTTAAAAAATTCTTTTTTCAATGACCTCTTTGATGGACTGAACAACTTCAATGTACCGTTAGAAGGGCTCCATACCGAAACAGGTCCGGGAACGTATGAAGCTGCAATTGTTTACGCTCCTATAATAGAAGCTGCAGACCGGGCCGTCTTATTTAAAACAGCAGTGAAAGAAATTGCCTACCGGCATAACATCATGGCTACTTTCATGGCAAAGATCAGTGAAAACCTGCCGGGATGCGGCGGCCATGTACATCAGAGTTTATGGGATAGTGATGGCAAGAAAAACCTGTTTCACAATGAAAGCGACACGAAGAGAATAAGTGAACAGATGAAGCAATATATTGCCGGGCAATTGTTTTGCCTGCCACATATATTACCGCTTTTTGCTCCAACCATCAACAGCTACAAAAGATTAGTAGAAGGTGCCTGGGCGCCAACAACACTTACCTGGGGTATGGATAATAGAACCGTAGCGCTTCGTGTATTAGCTGACAGCAGCAAATCCTGCCGACTGGAAACAAGAGTGATTGGTTCCGATGTAAATCCTTATCTCGCTATGGCAGCCTGTTTAGCCAGTGGATTATATGGTATAAAGAATAAGCTTGAATTAAAACAGCCTGTTACTGTAGGAAATGGCTATCGTGATTATTCCAATGGTTCATTACCTGCTACTTTACATGAAGCAACCCAACTGATGAAGCAATCAGAAATAGCCAAAGAGATATTAGGGGAAAAGTTTGTCGAACATTTTGCCCAAACCCGTGAATGGGAATGGCGACAGCACCTGAAAGCGGTAACGGATTGGGAGTATAAACGGTATTTCGAAATCATTTAATTCACAAGCAGGGAGTACAGAAAGAAAATCAAGACAATAAAAAAATACTAATGACTTTCGACAAAATTTATCAATACAATTTTCCTACTACTACTCGCTTTGGAGCGGGAGCTAGTAAAGAGTTGGGCGACTATCTGCTGAAAAATAATTTATCATGTCCACTGATCGTTACTGATGCCATCATCGTACAACTTCCTTTTTTCAAAGAGATTATAGAAGACCTGAAAAAGAAAAATATTTCGACAGAAGTGTTTTCAGACATACACAAGAATCCTGTAAAATCAGATGTCTATAAAGGAACAGAAGTATATGATGCCACACACCGTGATTCTATTATCGGCATCGGAGGCGGTGCTGCATTAGATGTGGCCAGAGCGATTGTACTGCGGGTAAATCATCGTGAGGATTTATTTAAATATGATGATTTAATTGGTGGTGATATATACGTTACCAATGATGTTCCTCATTTTATTACCATTCCTACCACTGCCGGAACAGGAAGCGAGGTAGGAAGAAGTGCGATTATTGCGGACGATGAAACGCATCAGAAAAAAATTCTTTTCTCTCCCAAGTTGATGGCTAAAATCGTCTTTGCTGATCCTTTATTAACGATGGAATTGCCCCCTTTTATCACGGCTGCTACGGGCATGGATGCCTTAACCCATAACATGGAAGCCTATCTCGCTAAAATGCCGCATCCGTTATGCGAAGGCATTGCGCTGGAAGGAATTTCGTTGATCAGCCAATCTTTAGAAAAAGCAGTAAACAATCCCGACCTGGAATCGAGAAGCAAAATGTTAATAGCTTCGATGATGGGTGCTATTGCGTTTCAAAAAGGATTGGGAGTGGTGCATTCATTAGCACATCCGCTTTCTTCCCTGCTCGATACGCATCATGGATTGGCAAACGCAGTAAATATTCCTTATGGCATGCGATTCAATATAGCAGGTTTTGAAAATAAATTTAAACGCATGGCAAGAACATTGGAACTTGAAGATGAAAGTGGAGAAGCTGTAGTGAATTATTTATTCGACTTGAATTCAAGAATAAACATACCGCACAAGTTAGGTAACATCGGTGTAAAAGCGGAACATGTTGAAACTCTTGCTGATTTGGCGATTGCAGATTTTGCCCATCCCAATAATCCTAAGCCTGTGTCAAGAGAAGATTTTAAACAACTGTATTTGGAAGCATTATAATTGAAAGACTGCATGAAGATCGTATTAACCTATACAGGTTCTGAGGAAAAACATAATAATTATGTTCGCTGGTTACAAGGGAACGATGATATAGCTGTTATAAAAATTTCAGCAGATGATGACAACCTGGAAGAAGTAAAAGATTGCGATGCATTGGTATTATCCGGCGGTGTAGATATTCATCCTGAATTTTATAATCAGCCTACAGATTATGCGAATGCTCCGCAAACATTTAATAAAGAACGGGACCAGTTTGAATTCGCTGCTTTTCAATCTGCATTAGAAAACAATAAACCGGTATTAGGGATTTGCCGCGGATTACAGTTAGTGAACTGTTTTTTTGGCGGAAGTTTGGAACAGGATTTAGGAAATTTGAACAAAATTCATCGATCCGAAGGAAAGGATAAAGCACACGGGCTAACAATCGAAAAAGGAACACTATTATACAATATAGTTCAATCAGAACGAAGTGTGGTTAACAGTGCTCATCACCAGGCAGTGAAAAAGTTAGGCCAAGGATTAAAAGTTAATTGCAGGGCCGATGACGGTACCATTGAAGGATTTGAGTGGGCCAATGCTTCTCGTAAACCCTTTGTCCTTTGCATTCAATGGCATCCCGAACGCATGTTTCAATTTGGTTTGCAAGATTCTCCTTTGTCCAAAAATATCAGGGACGCATTTATTAAAGTCATCCATCAATTAAGCGCAAACAATCAATGAAGATCATTAATCCAGCTACTGAAGAGGTAATTACGGAAATACCAGAAGATAATCGACAATCAGTAGAAAAGAAATTTCAACAATTGCAATTTGCACAGCCTTCCTGGCAACAGGTTGCATTATCCGGAAGAGTAACGGTATTGAAACAGTTTGCTGAACTTTTGAAAAAGGATATCGAACACCTCGCTACTGTTCTTACCTCAGAAGTAGGCAAACCGCTACAGCAATCGCGTAATGAGATCCGGGGTTCATGTACACGGATAAATTGGCTGGCAGAAAACGCGGAAAAATACTTGTCTGATGAAACCATGTTTGCCGACGCAGGGCTGGAAGAAAAAATCGTGTATGAACCACTCGGAGTTGTTTGCAATATCTCTGCATGGAATTATCCGTATCTCGTTGGCGTAAATGTGTTTGTTTCTGCATTATTGGCTGGAAATGCTGTTCTGTACAAACCTTCTGAATATGCTACTTTAACCGGGTTGGAAATTGAAAAACTATTGAAAGAAGCAGGCGTGCCGGAAAACATTTTTCATATAGCAGTTGGTGCTAAGGAAGTTGGGGAATTACTGCTGGAATTACCTTTTGATGGATACTTCTTCACCGGTTCATACAAAACAGGGAAATACATTTATGAAAAAGTGGCGCCGAAAATGGTGCCATGTCAATGCGAATTAGGTGGCAAAGATCCATTATATGTTGCGGATGATGTTGCTGATATAAAAACTGTTGCTGCCGGCACTGCGGATGGGGCTTTTTATAACAATGGTCAAAGTTGCTGCGCGGTAGAACGGATATATGTGCACCAAAAAGTCTATGACGAATATATGGATGCGTTCACCAAAGAAGTAAAATCATGGACGGTAGGATTACCAACAGAAGAAGGCGTTTATATCGGTCCGTTAAGCAGGAGTGAACAACTGCAGTTTTTACAACAACAGGTAGACGATGCCCTAAACAAAGGAGCGACACGGGTAACAGGTGGCCATCGCCTTAACCATAAAGGTTATTATTTTGAACCTACCGTTTTAACCAATGTAAACCATGCTATGGCGGTGATGAAAGACGAATCGTTTGGCCCTGTTATCGGTATTATGAAAGTTAAGAATGATGAAGAAGCGATTCAATTAATGCAGGATACCGAATATGGCTTAACAGCTTCAGTATATAGCAGCGATCAAAAAAGAGCAGAAAATATATTAAAGCAAATTAATGCAGGAACAGGTTACTGGAACTGCTGCGACCGGGTGAGCGCATCCCTGCCCTGGAGCGGTCGCAAACATTCCGGTTTTGGCGCTACTTTATCTCATGCAGGTTTACGAGCATTTACTAAACCAAAAGCTTACCATTTGAGAAGTCAATAAGATTATCATTGCTTCATTCATTGCTAAAAACATACTTCTCTAACATTTCTACCTGAAGTGAACTTTTTTGCATTGTTAACTCAAATCTTGATCTTAAATGCTTCATCCTGTTGAAAATCTTAATAGTCTATTTTTATAAAAAATATGATGATGAAAAGAGCCTTTGTTTGTTTTTTTATACTCTGCTTTTTAACAGCAGAAGCTCAAAACGAATTACCTGTATATCATCATTCATTAGATAATAAAATAGATAAGGATTGGCTTGTTCATCCCATAACAACAAAGGCAGAGATTTATAAAACGGGAGATGGAAAAAATATTATCTTATATAATGGTTTACTCAAAAGAAGTTTTCTGATTCAACCCAATGTTGCCTGCATTGATTACACAAACTTAAGTAATGGTCAACAATTACTGCGTTCTGTAAAACCAGAAGCTATTGTTACGATCAACGGCACAGTGCATAATGTTGGTGGCGTATATGGCCAAACAGAAAATGCTTATTTACTTCCGTCCTCATTAAATAATTTTTCTGCACATGAAAACGATTTTCATTTTAAAGCATATTCTATAAGTGATATACCACCCTTTGTGAAGTGGAAGCCAAAAGGTTGGACAATGAATAAACAGCAACCTACCGGTAAAATAATTTCTTTCACCTATCAATCTTCGCTTCCATCTCTTGATAACATTTATGTGAAAGTGAATTACGAATTGTATGATGGCATTCCGCTGATAATAAAATGGATTTCTATTGAGAACAAAACAAATCGCAATATTATAATCGTCAAAGTAGTAAATGAAAACCTTGCATTGGTGGAAGAAGAAAGTGCTGTAGTTGGCTCCGTAGATCAGATGAAAAAACAACACGGCATTTATGTTGAAACGAATTATGCTTTTAACAATGCTATGCGCTACGATATCAGTGATCAAACCACACACTGGAAAGCAGACACCACTTACACTTCGCAGGTGAATTACAATTATCAAACGCCTTGCCTGCTTGAAGTTTATCCTGAAAAAGTAACTGCAGTTGAATTACCATCAGGCGAAACGTTCAATTCAATACGCACATGCGAATTATTGATGGATAGTTACGACCGCGAACGAAGAGGCTTAAGCATAAGAAAAATGTATCGAACAATTGCACCATGGACAACAGAGAATCCCATTTTTATGCATCTCATCAGTAAGAATGATGAAGAAGTAAAAACTGCGGTTGATCAATGTGCTGCTACAGGTTATGAAGCCTTGATATTAAGTTTTGGCAGCCATTGCAATATGGAAGATACTTCGGCTGCAAATGTAAAAAAGTGGAAAGCGTTAAGCGATTATGCGCATAGCAAAGGGATTATGATTGGCGGCTACTCTTTGTTTAGTTCAAGAAGAATCAGTGATGAAGATGATGTGATAGATCCTGTTACCGGCAAGCCGGATGTAAATGCATTTTTTGGTCATGCATCTTGCCTGGGAAGCAAGTGGGGTCTCTCCTATCTCGATAAATTAAAATATTTTTTGAGTTATACGGGTTTCGACATATTTGAAAATGACGGGCCTTACCCTGGTGATGTTTGTGCTTCAACAAAACATCCCGGGCATAAAGATCTTTACGATAGTCAGTGGAAGCAAATGCAATTACAAAAAGGTTTATACCGCTGGTGTAATGAAAATGGCATTTATGTAAATGCTCCGGATTGGTATTTCCTCGATGGCACAAATAAAATTGCATTGGGCTATCGTGAAGTAAATTTTTCTCTACCAAGAGAAAATCAAAAAATTTTAAACAGGCAAAACATTTATGATGGATTATGGGAAAAAACACCTTCAATGAGCTGGGGATTTGTGCCGCTTACAAAATACCAGGGTGGCGGCAAAGAAGCAGTGCTGGAACCGCTTTCAGAACATTTGAAAGATTATGAACAACTAATGATGCAATATTATGGCGCAGGTGTTCAAGCGTGTTATCGTGGTCCAAGATTATACGACACAGAAGAAACTAAACAGGCTGTTGTTAATGTTATTAACTGGTATAAAAAATACAGAACAATTTTAAATTCTGATATTATTCATCTGCGCCGTGCAGACGGGCGTGATTGGGATGGCATCATGCATGTAAACCCGGCCCTGAAAACAAAGGCGCTTATTATGCTTTATAATCCCTTAAAAGAAAAAATAACGAGAACAATCAAAATTCCTCTTTATTATACAGGTTTGACCACCGTTGCAAAAGTTTATGAAACAGACAGGAACATAAAAGAATATACGTTGAACCGCGACTATACAATTGATCTCACCGTTACAATTGATGCAGATAGTTATAGCGTTGTCAGGATTGAATAAAGTCAACGTTTTTATAGCAACCAACTTTCTTATTCCAATCATATTCATCTGTTGCTTTACAGCTTATCGTTATTCACCTGCAATAAAGATTACGTGCAAAGAAGATACACAGCAATAAAATTCAATTAAGGATTGATGATTGTCTTCAGTTTGCTTTATTATAAACAGTATCAAAAACGATGGAAGCTAGTTTTTTCTCGTCCTTAATTAGCAGTTTAAGTAATTGCGCCTGATTTCCTGCCCTCATTAAATTATGCTCTTCATAAGCACGCCCATAATAAACATCATCATTAAGATAATCGGTTAAAAATCGAAGTGCCTGCATATAAACCATAAACTTTCCGGCAAAAACGAAATGGTGTAATTCTTCTGCAGTTAATTCATCTTTCATTTCACTTAAGTATCCATTGGCAATTGCAGCAAAATAATCTTCACGTATCTTGATCTTTGAAAAATCTTTTTCTTCTTCATTTGCAGGTGAAATATATGTTCTTATCATATCGCCTACATCGCTTATGAAATAACCCGGCATTAAGGTATCAAGATCAATTACACAAATGCCTTTTTCGTCTATATCAAAAAGCACATTATTGATTTTAGTATCGTGATGAGTTACTCTTAATTTAAACTGTGGTGAGGCCTTTATTCTTTCATATTCCTCCACAATATTTTTTTGTGCATCAAGATATTGTATCAACTCTTTAGCCTGTTCAATGCGTTCTTTATTTCCATGAGATTGAGCTTGCAAAAACTGGGTGTATCGTAAACTAAGGTTATGAAAATCGGGTAAAGTGATCTTCAGATTTTTTGCAGGAAAAGCAGCGAGCAATCTTGTAAACTCACCAAATTTTTTTGATGCTTCATACGCCTGATCCGTATTTTCTGCTACGTTAACGGTA
>JAEZRL010000126.1 GCA_023440945.1 Bacteroidota bacterium | reverse complement strand
GAATACAACGATCCAAACAATTGCGATGGAATGCGTTTTGAATTACTGGTTAAACCTCTAACAAAAGATGGCAATATCAAAACAGATTCTTCAGGCATCGAAGTAAAAAATGCTTCTGAAATTATTTTCCTTGTTTCTGCTGCAACAAGTTTTAATGGCTTTGATAAATGTCCGGATAAAGATGGCAAAGATGAGCATCAGCTTGCTGTAAAATATTTATCAAATGCATCCAAAAAAAATTACGCAACTCTTCTTGATGCACATGAAAAAGATTTTCATCAGTACTTTAATCGTGTTTCGCTTTCATTGAACAATAATCAAAACAGTAAAACGAATTTGCCGACTGATGAAAGACTGGAAGCTTATACAAAAGGCGGTAAGGATGATGGTTTGGAAGCTTTGTATTTTCAATATGGAAGATATTTATTGATGTCTTCTTCAAGAACACCCGGTGCACCTGCTAACTTACAAGGTATCTGGAATAAAGAATTACAACCACCGTGGAGTTCGAATTATACGGTTAACATCAACACGCAAATGAATTACTGGCCTGTTGAAGAAACAAATCTTTCTCCTTTTGTTATGCCTTTGGTTGGATTGATAGAAAACATGGCTGTCACCGGTGCCGAAACAGCAAAAGATTTTTTTGGTATTGAGCAGGGATGGGTGGCTTATCATAATTCAGATATTTGGGCATTAACCAATCCGGTTGGGGATATAGGGCAAGGTGATCCTAAATGGGCAAACTGGGGAATGGCGGCCAACTGGCTTACAAGGCATCTGTGGGAACATTATCAGTTTACCGGCGATAAAAAATTTCTTCGCGATACGGCTTACCCTTTAATGAAGGGTGCTGCATTGTTTGCTTTTAAATGGCTGGTACTGGATACTGCTTCGGGTTATCTTGTAACAGCACCTTCCGTTTCACCAGAAAATGAATTTTATTATGATGGAAATAAAAAAGGCGACGTGTCTATTGCCACAACGATGGATATGAGCATTCTTCGCGATTTATTCGGCAATCTTATTGAAGCTGCAAAAATCGCTGGGCACGATCAGGCTTTCATTGATTCACTTAGAGAGAAAAAAGAAAAATTATATCCTTTCAAAATCGGCCATAAAGGAAACATACAGGAGTGGTATAAAGATTATGAAGATCCTGAACCGCATCACCGGCATGTGTCGCATTTGTATGGATTATATCCCGGCAATCAGATTTCTCCTGTAACCACACCTGAATTAGCAAATGCAGCAAGGAAAACATTGGAGTTAAGGGGTGATGAAGGAACCGGCTGGAGTCTTGCATGGAAAGTGAATTTCTGGGCAAGATTGTTAGATGGGGATCACGCATACAGTCTTTATAGAAATTTGTTGCGGCTTGTTAGAACAAGTGGTTATAATATGACCAATGGTGGCGGTGCCTATCCAAATTTATTTGATGCACATCCGCCTTTCCAGATCGATGGAAATTTTGGTGGCACGGCAGGAGTAGCGGAAATGTTATTGCAGAGCCAGAATAAAGAAGTTCATTTATTACCTGCATTGCCAAATCCTTGGGCGACAGGTTCAGTAAAAGGTTTAATGGCGAGAGGAAGTTTTGAAGTGAGCATCAACTGGAAAGATCATGCTGTTACAAACGCAACGATTAAATCACTCCTGGGAAATGATTGCACATTAAGAACAAATGTTCCTGTAAAGATTGAAGGCATTAATGCAGAGACAAAAAAAGATGCAAACGGCTATGTGCTTGACTTCAAAACCGAAAAAGGAAAAACATATAAAATAACGGCATTATAAAATTTACTCGTGGAGCAACAAAATAATCATGGCCTGTTTCACTCATCATTACAAAATAAAAAAGTACTCTCATTCGGCGAGTTGTTGTTAAGAATTTGTCCGGATATAAATGGTGAGTGGCTACAAACAAATACACTGCCTTTTTATGTGGGTGGTGCAGAAGCAAATGCAGCAACGGCTTTGGCTTTGTGGAATATTTCGACAGCATATTTAAGTATTATACCTGATAACATCATTTCAAAACAACTAGTAGAATATTTGAACAGCAAAAAAATTGATGCATCAAAAATGTTGTTGCAGGGAGATAAGATGGGCTTGTATTTTTTACCAAAGGGAAACGATCTGAAGCACACTTCTGTAATATATGATCGCAGCAATTCATCTTTCTCGCAAATACAAAAAGGAATGATTGATTGGGATGATGTTTTTAAAGATGTAGGCTGGTTTCATTTCAGTGCCATATCGCCTGCGATCAATCAAAATGTTGCAGATGTTTGTAAAGAAGCATTGGAAGCTGCATCAAAGAGGAATATAGTTATTTCTGTTGATTTGAACTATCGTGCCAAGCTTTGGCAATATGGCAAAGAACCCATTGATGTAATGACTGAACTTACCTCCTATTGCAATGTAGTGATGGGTAATTTATGGTCGGCAGAAAAGATGTTAGGGCTCGAAGTGGATAAGAACTTATCAACTCAAAGTTCAAGACAGGCTTACCTTGATCATGCCGTAAGAACAAGTGAGCAGATCATTCATAACTTTCCTTCTTGTAAAGTTGTTGCGAAGACGTTTCGCTTTGATGCAGTAAGTGATTCTATAGATTATTATGCAACTTTATTTGCAGATGATAAATTGTATCAGTCAAAAGAATATCATGCTGAAAAAATAGCAGATAAAGTGGGAAGCGGCGATTGCTTTATGGCAGGAATTATTTACGGATTGTACAATCATCAGTCTTATCAAAACATACTTGATGTTGCAACGGCTGCAGCATTTTCAAAATTGTTTGTTGAAGGGGATGCAATAAATAAAACGGTTGATGAAATCGAAAATTTTGTAAAACGATATGAAACAAGGCATCAATAAAAAAAATAAGTGTTGCAGATGATGACCTTGGAAAACAACAAAATATTTTCAGATGAAAAAAAGCAAACAAGCAGTGATAGATGCAATAGCTCAACAGGGTTTGTTGCCTTTGTTTTATTACAAAAGCTCGGCAGTTAGTGTTGAAGTAATAAAGACCTTGTATAAGGCCGGCATAAGAGTGATCGAATATACGAATCGTGGAAGCGAAGCACTGAATAATTTTAAAGCTTTGAAAGATTATTGTAACGCAGAGTTTCCCGATCTGTTTCTTGGAATAGGCACCATTAAAACCATTGAAGAGGCTAATGCTTTTATAGATTCTGATCCTGATTTTATTGTATGTCCTATTATGAATGCTGATGTTGCTGCTATTTGTAATACCAAAGAATTATTATGGATACCAGGATGCATGACACCAACTGAGATAAATGTGGCACAACAACATGATGCAGCTATTATTAAAATTTTTCCGGCAAATATTTTAGGGCCTCAATTTATCAGTTCAATAAAAGAATTGTTCCCGGAACAGTTATTCATTCCAACCGGAGGCGTGGAAATCGAAAGAGATAATTTATTGCATTGGTTTAAATCCGGTGTGTTTGCAGTTGGTATGGGAAGCAAACTAGTAAGCAAACCTCTTTTGCAGGAAGAGTTGTATGATGTTTTAAATGAAAGAACATTGCATGCATTGGAGTTAGTAAGAGAGGTGAGAGACAGTTTGAAGCCGCAGGAAAAATGATCTGCAGATAACACTCAAAAAAGCTTATACATTCACATTTGGAGGGATAGTAATCTTTTCATTTTTTATCAAGCTCTCCCCACGTTCAATCTGTGCTACTATTTTCTCTCTAAATTCTTTAGCGTTTGGCTGGCTGTTTATATCACTCCAAAGATCGTTTTCAACGGGACTTCCATGAACAAGATTAAGCATATATTCTGCATCTTCCTTCGCTTGTCTTTGTAATAACACTTCAATGAAAAGCCTTTTATCTCTTTGATTTGATTCTCCTTTTAAAACCTCTTTTACATCATCAACAAATTCACGTGCGATGGGTTTTGCTTTAGAGCCGTAAGTTCTGCCTTTGACGTGACGGTTTCTATGCAATGTAATAGTGCTTGCCCAACTTGAACGGTTGGTTGCAATTTGCCTCAATATTGGAGGAGCATCAGAAAAATCTGCTGCTGTTTGAATCATTTTATTGCTAGGCTGATGATCCGCTTCGAACATACTCCTGCGCTTTGGTGCATCAGCATGTACACCCACCAAACCTTCTACACCATAAATATCCGATAGCTCACTATAATCTTCACTTTCTAACACTTCATGAAGATTTGTTGTAAGATTTGTTTCTAAAACCATCATTGCATCATAAGCATCTTCAATCTGATTTTGCATTGTTTGCTTTGCTGTTTCATCCGTTATATTTTTCACTTTATCTTCGGCATTCTTTATTGCAACAGCATATTGATCTATCACTGCCAGCAACTCTTCTGCACGTTGGATTGATGCCAGTTTTGCGCTATCTTTTTTGTATTTATTTCGTAATTGAACTAATAAAGAAGATAGCAGCGTTGGATCACTTTCAACAATTACTACCGGTTTACCAACTCTCTTTTCCACATATAATAAATGATTCTTTCCATTCGTAGTTTTAAAAGTTTTCTTTGTCCTCTTCCAATCAAAGGCACTGATAATTTTCTTTACTCCACTTCTAACTTTTTCTTTTCCTTTTTCCACTTTTTCTTTTGCCCATTCTTTACCTGCTTCAAATTTTTGTTTTCCTTTTCTGATCAATCTCAATAGCCCTGTTCTTTCGGCAAAGGTTTGCGCTTTATCAAACAGCCATTTTAATGCACGATTAACAGGGTTGCGAACAGCATTTATAATTTTTGAAATTTTTGCCTGAATTTTATCAAGGTTGATGCCTACCAATGCAGCCAAAAATTTGATACCAACCAAAAGAATATCGGTGATAGCATTCTCTACTTTGTTTGCCGCTTTATCTACTTTACCTACAGCAATATCAGCCAATGAATCAAGAATATTGTCTAAAAGCTTTAATAGGTTTTGCAGATTTTTTACCAGGAAGACCACAATGCTGATGATAGATTTGCACACCTTGATGAACCCGGAGGCGGGTGTGAGTGCACTGATTAAAAATTCAACAGCAGCTTGGATAATTGACTCCTTAAAGAACGTTTTTATTTCTTCGATAATGGCATCTTTTAAATTGCCGATCTTTTCTTTTATATATTCCCAAAGGCCGGCAAAACCTTCGTTATTGAAAATAACAAACAACTCAAATGTTTGCTCCAACTTTTGAACGACAGGTTCGCCAAACTTGTCTACTGCCTGTTTACGAATATTCGCTTTTGACAGTCCTAAGATATCAAGTACAAAAGAAAAGATTCCTTTAACATCCCATTTTGCAGGCAGGGTAATTTCCGGAGGTGCCACACCCATGATAAGCCGAAAAATAATTTCTTCCAAATGTTGCGGCAGGCGCTTTACAAAATTTTTAAAGCCTCTTGTTATTCCTTCTATCAGGTTCTCAAAGAAGCGAATAGGATGCCTGATGATATCACCAACAACACTTGCTGCTTTAATAAGAATATTCAATAATGTTTTGCCTAAATCATAGATGATAAGTGCTATTTCTTTTATTTTTCGCCATGCTTTCTCCCACCAGCTTAGTGCAGCTTCTTTTCTTATTGTTTCAAAAGTGTCTTTGAGTTTTGAAGCGGTTTCATTGTATTGCTTTGCAAGCGTATCGCTTAGTTCGGCCTCTTTATCATTTACTTTATCATTAAGATCACTGAACTTGGAAATAAAATCATCCGTTGTTTCTTTGGCTTTTGTTTTATTAGCATCATCAAGACAACAATATTCTTCTTCTACGGCAGCTTTACCTTTACTGATTATTGTTTTGGCTTCGTTCAAACCGGCAGCAACCATATCAGCTATTTTATCAATAGCAGTATCCATCGTGCTAATAAAAAGTGCCTTCTCTTCTTCAAATATCAGTTCAATTTTAAGCTTTACACGTTTGCTCTTAAGATCATCAATCTTTGTTTGAAGTTCCAACCTTTCAGGACTATTCATGGGTAAGAAAAGCTTACGATATTCCAGTGCAGCAATTTTTTCATCTAATGGAGCATTTACAAAAGCCCGGGTCATTTTATCTTCTTTCTCGTAGTCCGGATTGATAATATGCCAGTCATAATAATAATCTAACCGTTTTGTAACATGATCCTTAAACGTTTCAAATGCTGCTGCAATAGCTTCTTCGAAAGTGCAGCTTACAATGCATTCAAGATAGTTCAAACTATTTTTTACATTCAGTTCGGTAGTAGCATAGATTAGTTTTATCTTGTTATAATAATCCTGCAGTTTTAGTTCTTCTTCTGATTGTACATTGTGCTGACCTTGTTCTACGCTTTTGAATTGATTGTCTCTTTTGGCATACATACTATTCATACCGCCATTAAGCATAAGCTGTGCTGCATTTGCACTTCGCTGCAACTCCACCCCCTCCGCATTTCTCAGTTTGCCTGGGATTTTACACAACTCTTTTTGCGAATTCTGTTTTTCCTGTAATGTATCAATGAACTTCGGTTCTTCGGATTCCGCTAACTGATCATCAGAAAGATCGTTTTCCTTCATTGTTCTGTCAAGAGAGTCGGCATCATGTTCTTCATCCATCTTCACTTCATCATCATCTAGAGGCTTAGGCACAGCTCTTTCCGCATGGAGAATTCTCGGCTTAGCGCCTGCTTTCTCAGACTCGTAATCAGTCCCCGGCCTCGTGTATATCGCATCTTTACTTGCTTTATCCGCTTCAGTCTGTGAACCAATTTGCTTAGCATCACTTACAACTTCACTTTGAGCTTTTGTAACATTGTTCGTTGTGTCGGCTGTAATGGCATTTACCTGCTTATCATCTTTTATAAATGCTTTCGCACTTTCTTCTTCATTTGGTACGCCACTGCTTATTTTTTCTTTTAGTTGCTGCTTAAATTCATTGGCACTAAATTCCTTTGGCTTTTGCTTTTCCTGGTTTACTTTTTCATCTACAGCAAGTACCGTTGCCCCCGAGGTAATGGCCTGCTCATCTTTAACCTTCACCGCATTTTCTGCATTTTCTACTTTTTTATCCGGCTCTTCATGCTCTTTTTGTTTTTTGGCTTTTCTATGCGTTTCCTTAATTACTGCATCGAATGCGGGATCATCAGGAAGTTTCTTTTCTTTATTGCTATCAGATGATTTTGTTGTTGCAGGATTAACTATTGCTTTATCAGAAGGTTCTGCACCTTTCTTTGTAACTGGCTTCTTATTAGCTACTGGCTTAACCGATTCTGGTTTGGCCTGGGTTAATGGTTCTGCAGGTGTTTCTGTTATTTTACTTTCTTCACCTGGAACAGTAGCAGTAACAGGTGTTTGAAAGCTGCTGCATACAGTATCAGTGCTTGTACTATTAACTTGTGTCTCCTTTCGCTGTAAAGATTTTGTGAATGGCTGACTTTTGTTTTGCTGAACAACATGTGTTAGCTCATGTGCCAGTAAGGTTTTGCCTTCGTTTATGTGAGGTTGATATTGCCCTTCATTAAAGAAAATATTATTACCTACTGTGAACGCTTTGGCATTCAGTTGCCTGTTCATTTCTGTCGCCTTACTATTAGCATGAATCGCGACATCCTCAAAACTTCTTTGAAAACGGCTTTGCATGAACGACATTGTATTCATATCCATCCGGCTACCGTTTCCCTTTGATTCCTCGATCGAGGTTTCAATATTTCCAGTTTGAGAAGAAAAGGATTGTACAGGTTTTGTTTGGATGGAAGAAATAAGTGGTTTTGTTTGCAAGGGTTTTTCTTCTTCCTTTTTACATTCCTCGCATTTACGCTGAATGTTCAAAAAGCTACTGCTCAGTTTCGGTTGTACAAGCTCTTCATCTTCGTCAGTTACTTGCCTTTGAATCTTCTCTTCTTCACATTTAGCACATTTTCGCTGAATGAAGGGCAATGGTTTCCAGTTTCGGAAATTTGCATCAAAATTGAACAAAGGCAAAGTGCCTACAATGGAAGTGGTATTTAATTCACGATCTGTAATTTCCCACCATTTCGGATTATTAGCTTTCAGTTGTGAATCAATAAACAATGGTGCAGTTAAATTAGCAGCTTTGCCTGCCCAGTTTTCATTTAAACCAAATCTTTTAAAAAAATCAAAATTGTATCGCCATATTCCAAGTGCAGAAGACACATCCCATAATTGTGGCACATTTCTGTCGAAGAAAGGTGTACGGAGACTTAAAAAATCAGGCTCTGCGTTTTGTTGCTGTAGTTTTTCCTGGTTTTTAGCTGGCGGATTTATCTCTTCGTCACCTTCTCTCTGAATCGTTGCATTTGCAGTACTTAAATTCGGTACAAAAGGCCGTTCCGGCATCCGCATTACTTTGTCTGCCACATCATCTGCTTCTTTTTCATAAGGATCATCCGGTGCACCCACAGTTAATTTGGGCTGAATAATAAGAGAGCTGTTATTCTGCTTTGTTTCACCATGCTTTATACCTGCACCAATTTCTGTTGATGAAGGTTTAACCACAGGTGATAAAACAGGAGCTTCTTTCATTACAAATAATTTTAAGCAGTAGGAACACAGGCTGCCGGTGGATTTGTGGAAGCATTCCCGCTTGTTCCATTCACGGCTTGTCTTCGCGTTAATAACTCCTGTTGTTTGCTTTGATGTGTTGCTTTCAACGAGTCAGACAAACAGTTATAATTACCTAAAGCAGCATCAATCAAGGTTCTTCTCATTGCATCGGGCATCCTTCTCGTCCCGATAAATTCGTCAGCCAACGCTTCATGATAAAAAGCTAAAAATTCTCTTAAGCGTTTGTTCGTTCCTCCTGCCAAACCTGTTCGGTATTGCTCTATATGTTCGAGTTCATGTGCTACCTGTAAAACTCTTCTTGCTATACCTGACCTTGTGGTCCCATTTAAGAAAGTATCGCCCACACAAATATCTCCTTGTGCTCCTGAACCTGAACCGACGCTCTGTGTATGAAGGCCGGACTCGCCTGCAAAATAACTGAGCTTTCTAACCTTCGAAACCTGGCTTGGCATATAGGTGCAGATAATATCATTTACAACCTGCATCGCTTTATCCTGGTTCGATCCGGGACCTTGCGCTGTATTAATAATCGCTTCTGCCCTTGCGTCAATCGTATTTGGCTGGCCCTGTGCTTGTCTGCCTACATCGTGTGCTCCTTCTGCACAAGCTGTTATATTTCTCTCTGGATTTGAACCTTCATGGCAGGCACGTTGAATTATCTTTCGCTTAATTCCCTTTGTTTGTTGTAGCGTATGCGTCAACTCATGCGCCAATAATTGTTTGCCAGATGACGAGTTTGGTTGATATTGGCCTTCATTAAAATAAATGTCATTGCCAACGGTGAACGCTTTTGCATTCAAATCTTTGTTCAATTGTGCAGCCTGGTTATCGGTATGAATTTTTACGTTGCTAAAATCTATCCCGAATCTGTTGCTCATGAACGATTGCGTGTTCGCATCAAGCGATGTGCCTTTGCCTTGTAAGGAGTTGATAGAATTACTCACTGCATCACTTACTGTTACATTGCTGCTGTTGCTAACTGAAGAAACATTTGCTGCTGTTTTTCGCTGTAATTTTTCTTTATCTTCTCTCTCACATTCTGCACATTTTCGTTGAACAAAATTTTGTTCAGGCATTTGCGTTACCTGTTGAGTCATCGAATCCGCTTCCTGTTCATACGTATCATTTGGTTGTGTTGCTTCCAGCTTTGCCTGCACAATAAATGATGGCTTGCTGCTGGAAGAAGAAGTAGGTGAAGTATGCTTACCTTCTTTTGAAATACAAGCTTTCATTGTTTGTGTTTTTTATTTTACTGAGCTATGAGTTACGAGCTACGAGTAAAATAACTTAAAGCTCACTGCCCTCATCTTACAGCTTGTAACTCATACTGTTTTGCCTTCTTTTCTTAATTCTTTTTTGACACCTTCGATTATATCTTCATAACAAATAGTGTTGCTGTTGCGATGTAATGCCATAAGCGATGCATACTGAACAACATTGATAATTGAACCTCCTGCAAGCTCGAATTTATCCGCTATGTACTCAAGGTCTGCATCTTCTGCAAGTGTTGAACGTTTGCTAAAAGATTGCTGCCAAAGCTTTAAACGTTCGGCCGCTTTCGGCATTGGAAAATGAATAATGCTTTGCAGCCGTCGGCCAAATGCCTCATCTACATTGCTGCGCATGTTGGATGAAAGAATAACAAGACCATTATAATCTTCGAGCCTTTGTAACAAATAAGCTATTTCCTGGTTGGCATATTTATCATGTGCATCAGAAATGGATGTGCGTTTACCAAACAACGCATCTGCTTCATCAAAAAATAATATCCAGTTTTTATGCTCCGCTTTTTTAAAAACTTTCTCGAGGTTTTTTTCTGTTTCGCCAATGTATTTTGAAATGACCATTGATAAGTCTATCCTATAAACGTCGAGGTTTGCCAGCTTGCCAAACAATCCGGCGGTTAACGTTTTACCTGTACCCGGCGGCCCATGAAACAGCGCTTTATAACCCGGTTTTAATCGTTTATTCATTTCCCAATCGTGCATCAAACGATTACCCTGTTCAAGCCATATCTTTATTTCATCCAGTTGTTGACGTGTGTGTTCATCCAAAATAAGATCATTCCATTCAAGCGAAGTATTTATTCGCTTTGCGGGAAAATCCATACTAAATACCGGTTTGCGCAGGCGGCCACCTGTGAAAAAATCAACATATTCTTCGTTTATCAGTAGTTGTGCGCTAAACAAAGGTTCATTGGCTTGCGCAGCAGCGAGGTTGATAATATTGTGTTCACGAAAAATATGATCTGCATCAAACAATTGCTGTACTTTAAAACGTTTGCTGAGGTCGTTGCCTGCAAGCACAAACAAAGCTGTTTCTCCCGTTGGTAAAAATCCATTGTGCATCGTTCCTTTTATGCCGCCAAACTCTGTAAAACCACGATCAGTATTTTTATTGCGTGAAAAAAATGCATCAAGCAATTGCGGATATATATGCGGAACAAGGGCCAGCATTAACACAATACGTTCACTAAAACTTAAGCGATAAAAATTAATAAATTCAGCAAAAACAGATTCTGCTTCAGAATGATCGGGAGGTTGAATTTCATAAATGCTTTGATGATCGCAAGGCTGTGAAAGATGCAGTTTTATTCTCGTGTCCAATACTTTCGCAAACCATTCAATTTCTTTGAGCAGGTCAACTGCATTTAAATGATGCAGCTCTTTTTTCAGTATGTTGTCCGTTGTTACCATTCTGTATAAATAAGATGATCGAGCCAGGGTAGTTTGATGGTGCTGAAACTCCAGGGTAGTTTATCCAATAAAATGTCAACGCCGGTTCTTTCAACCTGCAGCAACCAGTGGTCTTCTTTCCATGACATTTTTCCTTCACGCAGTATAAATGTATTTTGAACCGCTTCAATGCTCGCACCTTTTAATGCATCCCAATAATCAACAAGCGACTGCATCAATATTTTGCATTCTTCTTTTTCAGCTTCTTCAATCGATATGTTATGGGGAAAAACTTCTTGAGGAGAAAGTCCGCAGGCTATTTTATTAAAGGGCATTTCCCATTCTTTGTAATCATCATCGCCGCATTGCAAATAATACAACGTAACAACTGCTTTTTGTTGAGAAGCGACAGAAACAAATCGATGTTGTTCATTTAAAAAACCAAGTTGCTGAAAGAATGACGGCAGAAAAGGAAGCAACAGAACAAGTCCTGCGTTTGTAATATAAATGCCCTCTTCAACAGTTTTATCAAATGATTTAAATACATCTTTTTTTATTGTCGAATCTTTTCCTGCTATGTCTGCTACTTTTATTCCCTCTGATAAAGCACTATTCATTTTTTGCAGCTTTTGTTTTAGATCTTTATTGGATAGATTGCTTTCTTCCTTAATTGAACTAATAAAATGCTGCAGGAATTTTTTTTCTTCATTATTCAGAATAATACGCCGAAAAAGCTGTTCAAAAAATTTTTGGTGCGGGATAGAAAATAATTCAGTCAGTTCTTCTCTATTTTCAATAATTGTCGAAACAGTTTTAACAAGATAAGGGTTATTATATAATTCCGCTGTTTGCTTAACAATCGTTTCATGTTGGTTTGCGGATAAATTATTGAAGAAACGTTCGGTGATTCTTTTAAAAGTTTCAATATTTTTTTGTTTTTGCAGGTTCATCAGTTTTAATATCAAAGACTGCATTCTTTCTCCTGTAAACTCTTCAAGCATTGTAGCAGCAGAGATGATCTTTCTTTTTCTGTGCCACCAGGGAAAGTTTCCAAATTCAAGAAAATAAAGTAATGCCGTTATTTCCTGCTCCTGTTCAGAATTTGCAGTGAAAGAAGGATTTTCGTTTGTATGAAGCACACTTTTCTCTTTCAGTTTCTCCAGTTCCTGTTTCAGTTTCGATTCAACTAATATTGCAAAATGCTGATTAAAAACGTCAGGTGTTATCTTGCCTAAATCAATTTCCAGCCTGTCAATTATTATATAATCATTCGTTGAGATATCGTCTGCAAAAGCCCTTTCAAGAGCACTTATAAGGTCATATTGCAGGCTATCATTCAACTGCTTTCTAATTTGCAACGCCTTTTGTGCATCGCTGGCGATCACTTTTATTTTTTGCTTTCGTATCGTAATATCAATTGGCATATCATCTGTTCAATCTTGAAATTCCTTTATTGATATTGTTGGCAACATTTGAAATATTATTTGCATCTGCTTTAAATGCCTCTTTCGTAATTAAACTGGTGCTTGTTTGTACATCAGACAATAAACTTTTTACAACTAATGCATTATTCGGATCTGCTGTTACTTCAGGTTTATTCAGGTTATCTGTTAAGGTTTTTGCCGCATCCAAAAGCTGTTTTTCTTTTGTCTCTCTTTCCGCAGAATCAGCAGGTAAAGCAGCCACTTCATTCTTTAATTTTTGAAGATTATCAGCTTGAGTGCTAAAATCTGTTCCACCTAGAACAAAGTCATTCGCGTTTAGACCTGTTCTTGGTGTTGTTACTACCTTGGAGGTTAATACTTTATCAAACAATTGAGAATTTGTTTCGGTTAGATTATCAAACTTCGTATTTAACACTGCCGTTGCCACCGTTATTTTACTGTCAACAGTGGAAGCAATTTTTGCATCAACATCCGTAACCTTTACATAGGGCGTAAGTTTTGTATCAATTACGCCAATATAAGGTGGTACCTTTTCAAACAGTTTTGGAACATTAAATTTGGGAATATTTGGCAATGGCAATGGTTTTACAACTATCGGATTGGGCATTATGTCGTTATCAACGTTGGCATATGGTAACATAAAATCCGCAACAACTGTGTTGTCGTTCGAAGTGTAAACAAGTACAAAAGTTCCTCCTCTCAATACACCCGCCGCATGTTCAAGACCGGGATTTTTTGCGAGGTAATTACCCAACATCAACCCTTGCCTTTTCAGGTCAAGATGTTGTTTCAGCAGGTCGCTGATAATATCCGCCTTATGAATCACGTCTGTATTTATAACAAAATCATGTGGCGGTGCGGTATTGGTAAAGCTAAATTTCTCCGTTGTTTTTTTTACATCGCTTGCTGAATTGATAGCACCTAATACATCGGTTTTATAACTTTCTACATTGAAATTCGGAGAAGTAAAAGCGCTGTAGGTAAGCACTTTATTTTTTGCATTGGTAAACCCGTTTGCAGAAGCAACGATAGCAGGTTTTTCGGCTTCTGTATCCGCAATATTATTCAACACGCCTGTATTCACCAACTCCACCTGATTCATGTGATCGTTCAACGTATTTCTTACGAAAGCATCATGGATATTGAGATAAGGAAATATCCAGGGACGAATTGGAATGGTTTCAATATTTTTTTCTACTTGCACGGTAGCAATGTTTATCGGGAGATTATTATTCAAGATCAAATCATTCAGTACCCTTTCTACTTCCTGATATTTAAAACCGACATGGCCTTCAATTCGGAAGAAATCATATGGAAATAAATTGTACAACAAGGGTGTAGTTACAGAAGGTTTATCTGCATATTTATTAGCAGAATAAGATAAAATCTCATTTTCTTTTTTTCGAACATTCGCATCATAATTCCAGTATAAATTAGCCGGAAGATTAGCGTTGATATCATAATAAAAAGGAAGGCTTCTTTTGCCTAGCGGTTTATCTTCAAAATAGCCGGGTGTTATTTTTATACTTTCTGTTATGTTCTGCAAGGTATCTGCGGTTGGTATCTTGAAATTATGGATCATGGAATGTATACGCATGAAGCAGAATTTTATCTTACCAAGATTTTCTTCCTTGTTATTCAATACGGGAGACTCGTAGAATGAATGCCGATAATCAATATCGATTAATGCGGGATGAAAACGTTTGATGAGTGCACCGATATCAAAACGAATTCGTCCTAAAATATTAGATAAATTAATAGCAGGTCGTATAATGCTTATTGGTGGTGAAGCAGGAAGATCATTATTTGATACAGAGGCAGTTTTTACTGCACCTAACAAAACGTGTTTGGGAAACAATGCGACATCCGGACAACAAAGCATGTTATCACCAAAAAGAACTTCACGCATTTCGTTATAGGCACAAACGAGATCTCTTGCAAGATCGTAAACGTATTGCGCATAGATGGATGCTCCTATATTAAAGTGTTTATCCAGTAATTCATTCCACTCATTCGTGGGATCACCGCCATCAAACTCATCCTGTAAAACGGTTTGACAGGTTTGGTATGCTTTTACCAGTTTCTCTTTTATTTCTGATTTTATGCTCAACGCATTTGTAAAGGCTGCATTTAATTCTGCATACTGAGATACATAAGTTTTTATAAGAGCACGTGGCATTGCAATATCATCCAATGCAAAATAATTTTTATTAAGCGGAGGAATGCTTTGTAACAGTGCCCGCATGTCGTTTTTATGGATGAGCAACACTTTCAATTCTCTTACCGCTTCTGCACCTTTGTTATCACAATCTGTGCCGGTGCAAACATCAGGATCGTTCTGATAGTCCTCTAAATACAAAACGCCAACATGATCTTTCAAGAGGGTATTTGTTGCTGCCTCAAAACCAGTAAGATCGCTTGCCGTTTGTGAATTGGTAACTTTTTTATTGCTTAGCACATACATTATTACAGGTACATCATTACTTACACGGAAATAAGGATACTTGGCATTATTGTCTTCAAAAATTTCGTATTGATCAAACGCTTCATCGTTATCAATATGCAACAGGTCGCCGTCACTTGTAATAGCTGTTCCTTTCGATATAACAAGCTGACTATTTTCCAACTGACCGATCTCAAGGCCACAAATAATTCCAATGCCTATAGCCCTTGTACGTGTTAATCTTGTCTGCACGTCAAGATAATTGAACAAGTCGTTCAACTGGTCGGCAGTTAACACCTGGTCATTTTCAAAAATGGTAAACCGGGTATTATCTTTTGTAGCAGAAGCCAATACATTACCCATAGTTTTAGGTTTTAAGTGAGCCCAAAATATTTTGATTCAGCAAGAATAATTTTCGTTCCTCAGCGTTGCTGCAGTCTTCTAATTTTGCTTTTGGATAAACTGTTTTTAGGGCCGTAAGAATTTCTATAAAACGAATAATAATTTTTCCATCAACATCTTCTGTAATACCCGCCTTTACTTTCATCCAGTCTTCATAAGCTGCTTCAAATTCATGAAGATCTTCATTGCTTACCCAGCATATTTTTGGAAAGATGTGTGCAGGCGTTTCTGTTCTTATTACTTTCTCACAATAACGCCTGAAATCCATGTTTAAAAATCGTGGCGCATAAGCAGGCAGAACAATACTTATCCGAAAAGAGTACGGATCGTAAGAATTGCAATCATCACAATTGTCATCAACACAAATAGGTAAAAGATCATCATCTGGAAATGCAACGGAGCCGGGAGGTGATGTTATTGGGGATGATAAAGGTGATGAAGGAAGAATGCCATCTTTATTAAACAACAATAAATTTTCAACAAGAAACATTCCTTCTTCTGCCTGGTTCTTCGTCATCAGGTTTATGAAATCATTCAGCGCAGTTTGAGCGTTTGCAGCAGAAGGAAAAGAATCATTACTTATGGCAATGATTTGTCCATTTTTATCTTTTAACTGATAGGTAAAATTGTGCGTTACTGCATCTTCAACAACAGAAAAATTTAATGCGTTCCCTAGTTGCTCAAATACATCTTCCAGTTTATCTGAAGCAGCATCCTTACTGTCGAAGGTTTCATTTGATTTGAGTAAAATTTTATTACTCTTGTTATCAATAATTTCAAAACTAAAAACTGGTACATTAGTAGAATTCAACCTCTGTTCTATAATCGAATAAACATTTACAAGCGTACGACGATTAACATTTTTAAATCCTAACAAACGCTCCAATCTTTTCTCTAAACTGCTTGTATTATTGGTATCCCATATTGCTGCAATGTTTGTATAATCATATGCAGAAAACCGTTGATTGCTATAAGCCGGATAATTTTTGAGGAATTGAACTTTTGCAGTGATAATGTCGTCAGGTGCGGTTCCAGGGAAAACAAATTGCAGGATATTCACATAGTCATAAAAAGATTCTGCAAAACGCGAAAGCAAATGATCAAGAAAAAGATTTCTGCGTTTATAATAAACATCTGAACCTGCTGTTTCTACTGCTGATTGAATGCGATCATTTATTGTTGAAGGGCTTTTGAAAAGATCTTTTTCATCTTTTATCGTTTTTACTGTTTGGGTGAAATAAGTCTGCTTTTCATCATCCAGTGAAAAAAGGTTTCGCAAATGAAAAAGCTGTGCGAGATAATTTGCAAGCTGCTGGTCAAAAAACAAAAGATAAGCCTGCAATTGTTTTGCCTGCATTTTTCTTTCGTCTGAAACATCCGCCGGCAACCCCCATTCCCCAATACCATAATTTTTGGGATAATGATTTTGAACCGAATAATATTCTTCGCCGTTTCGAAAACTTCCGGTGGGATAAGGAATATCTTCTGTTACTACCAGGTCATTTCCTGTTATATAATCGGCCATCAACGTATCAAACTTTATCTTCACTTTGCTGAGATCGCTTAGCGATGGACGGAAAGGAATCCCATCTTTGTACAAAAGCACGTTCGACTCTTCAATGTTTAAAACAGGTTGTTTACCATCCTCGACATCGATTATCCATTTATTTGGCAAAGCTGTTAGCTGGTTTACAGGGTTGAAAACAATATCAAGAATATTAACAACAGCATTCACTTTCAAAATTTCATTCATGATATCTGAAAGATGGATCTCTGTTTTCAATTCAGATGCTTTCAGATCATCTTCTTTTATAAATCCATGTTGCAATAAGGGACCTTCAAAAATCTTATCTGATGTTACTTTTTCATCAAGCAATTGCTTTAATGAATAAAATTTTATAAGCGGTGTTAAATACAATTGAATATTGAAAAATATTTGTGCCAATGTATCAAAAGGATCAGCTCCGGAACTTATTTCAATCTCACTGCACAAACGGAATTGTTGTTTGGTAACTTCATCTACGTTTACAAAATCTTCGCATAAATTCCTGTTACTCATCAACAACGTTCTTGCTTTGTCTTTTATGCTTTCTTTTTCCGCATCACCAATATTTGTATCATACTCGAGCAGTACATCATAATAACCTTTTACATCAACTGCTTCCCATTTTTTATCCGGCTGAAGATGCGAAAGTTTCTTATTGATAAGATCAGCAAAAACGCGTTCTGTTCTTTTCTTTACCCATGCGTTTTTTACACCTTCTTTATCAATCAACAATTTCCTGTAGTCATATACGTTTACAGCTTTTATAGGCAAAACCTGTTTCGCGGAAAAGAAGTGTTTCCGGATATTCTGTGCTGTGTTTTCTTTTGTTGCAAGCAGGTCCGGAATGGAAAAACCTGAGCGATAACTAATATCTGTTATCGCATAGCACAATAATTCAAGTGAAGTAATGCCGGGATCATGAATATTATAATCTGTCCATATAGAAGATGCTGTTTTTTCAATATGTTCTATGCCGATCTCACGTAAAGCTGCATAGTCAAATGCAGGATTTTCCGGTTTTTGCGTTGATATGGTAACAGGTTCCTGCATAGGTCAATAGCTCGTTATTTCGTGATGATCGCTTGATACAAGAATCGAGGCCGGATTCGATGCTTCGACCACTTCAGTATCTTTTTCGAAACTGGTTCCACCATCCGTTGAATGATACAAACGAAGACTTGTGATAAAATCAACAAACTCCATGTCCTCCAAAAATTTCACGATCATTGATTTTGTTACTTTCCCTCCAAAATGAATATCATTCGCAGCGTTGTTTATCCATGGTGATAAAAATTCTTTTAGTTGTTCATCAATTATTTTTTGATAATAATTGAATTCAAAACCTGTTTTCAATTTCACTTGTACAGAAATTTTAACGGGCTCGTAATAAGGATTGCGTACATGTATTTCTGCCCAATCACTTGTGTGTTGTTGCAGAAAAGAGGCTACTTCGTCCAATGTATTTTTATCAACCCTCGGTTGTAGAGGATTCACTGCATTTTGATTAGTGAGATCAGGAACCAATATCACAAGTACATTACCTGGAACATAAAATGATCTTTCTGTAGCATGATTAATACACTTCACTTTATGCACAGCAGGGAAATGTTGCAGTATCAATCTTTCATAATCCCATAACGTTATATTTCTTTCTTTGTGACGAAGCCGTTCACTTACTCTTGTATAAAAATCTTTTGCTGTTTCCTGCATCCTTCCACCAAAGGATGCATAAGGTTGTTTTACTGATTTGATAGCTGCAATGCTGTTCTCTAATTTATTTATAGTATTTGCAGGCGAAGGCGCAGCTAAATGTGAAGGATCATTTTCCTCGTTTTCAAAAATTGCAATAGCCGCATTTGATTGAACATCTATGAGATCACAAACAGCATCGCTGTCCTTTTTTATAGAAGCTCTTAACCATAACAATCCATCCGGCATTAGCGTGTTATGCGCTGTTGCTTCTTTTGGGATTACAAATTTTATAACACCGCTTGTAAGCAAGTCATTTGTAGTGTCGAAAATGAAATTTTCATTCGTTAGATCTTTCCAGTAATTGTCACACAACACACTCCAGTTTACATCCACTTTTGGTTTATCAGGGTTCGCACTTCCTTCTGCAATCTGGAATAATGCGCATGCAGCATCTTCAGTGTTCAATTGATCAAATCCAATAAAAAATTCCCCTTCGTTATAATATTCAGGCAACAATCTTACAATGGAATTATTCAAGAAAGAATGCTGACTTTTTGTGTATGCGTGTTCTCTCATTTGCCCAAAAGCGCCATAATGAAAAAGCTCTATCTCTTCATCAATAAAATCATTTAATGTAATTCCGCTAAAAGATGTTTTTGCAGTGGTTGCAGTATAATCAAATTC